>JAKSUT010000044.1 GCA_024408705.1 bacterium
TTGCTTCATAAGCTTTTGTTGCAGTTATCATCCCTACCATTTCTTCTACAACATTGATATTTGGAACTTTTACATATCCATCGGCATCTGCATCAGGATGTGAAGGGTCATAAATTACTCTTACTGCATCTTTTGCTTCTTGGATAGATTCAACTTGTACCCCAATAGCTTCTCTTCCTTGATTTAAAGCTATTCCAGAGTGAACAATCATATTTCCTGTATCTGGGTCAAACTCTGCTCTTGTTGCGTTATGTGAAAAATTTGAAGCGCCTTGAGAAAGTTTGTCGTTGTAAACTGCTTTAAAATTAACTTCTTTTTTTATATAAGGTCCAAGAGAACCGTCAGGATTTCTAGTTGTATTTACGTTTGCGATATTACTTGAAATCGCATCCATTTTTATTCTTTGGGCTCTCATACCTGAACCAGCTATATCAAATATTTCAAAACTCATTTTATTTACTCCTTAGATTAAATTATTTTATAAACTTGTCAAATCTCCTTTTATCGCTGATGACATAATTCTAAATTGTTTGTTTTCAAGTTTTGAAAGAGTTTGGTATTTCAAACCAGTTGATGCTAAATCCATTACTTCTCTTTCAAGTTCTACGTTGTTGCCTTGTGCGTCGTATCCTGAAACTGTGTCATCAAAAATTTGTGGTGCATAATGTTTATAAACATTTGATTGTAAGAATTTTTTTTCTTGGATTGTAAGTTCAGGTTTTGTTCTACCCATTGCTATATCAAGAGCAGTTGGGTTAAACTCCATACTGTTACGTCCTTTTATGTATTCTTTCAAATCATCTCTTGAAATCATTTCTTGAAGTTGGCTTTCAAAAGAAACTTCTTTTCTGCTGTAATTTGGAGAAATTACGTTTGCAGTATTCGCAGTTATTGCTTGTTGTCTTTCTTCAAGTCCTGAAAGTGCAAGTTGAGTGATATTAATTGTTCTGTTTGTTGTTAAATCCATTTTTTATCCCTTTAAAATTGTTATTTCAAAATCTGTTGATTGTTTGTCAGATTTTAAAAGTTCTAATTTTCCATATTGTTCTTCAATTGATTTTTGGCAAATTGCAAGTCCTAAACCATTGCCTTTTGTTTTTGTTGTAAAACCTTCTGTGAAAAGATTTTTTTGTGTTATTTTTTCTATTGGAGTGCCATTATTAGAAATTACAATTTTTATTGTTTGACCTTCTTCTTTTGTATAGATTTTAATTTCTCCTGTTTTTTCAATGCTTTCTACGGCATTTTTAATTAGGTTAATTATTATTTCTGTTAGTTTTTCTTCGTCTGCCAAAATTTCTGTTTCAAGTTTGTTTTCGTTTTTGAAAGTTATTTTTTTATCTATTGCATATACTTTTGACATTTCAATAGCATTTTCTATAATTGTTTCAAGTGAATATGCTTTTATATCTGGTTTTGTCACAGATTTTAGTGTCATTAGCATGTTTGAACTCATTGAAGTAGCTTTTGTTATATATTTTAGCGCATTGTTTATAGAGTTTTCCACTTCTTTATCTTCAAATTTGATTTTTTTTGTTTGTTTTTCAATTATTTCAGAATATAATCTGCAAATTGAAATTAAATTTTTAAGTTCGTGAGATGCATATCTAGATTTTGATGAAATAAAATCTAATTGAGCTTTTGCGTCATTGTCTTCAACCATAGAGTTTCCGACTTGTGAGATAAGCATTTCTTGATTTGAGTCATTCAAATTTGAAACAAGTTTTCTGATAGAACTGTTTAATAGTTCGTTTTCTCTTCTATCCGGTCTCCATTCTTCTGAATATTTTTTTAAGTCTTGTTTTGAATTAGCATTAATTATATTGAAAGCTTCTGATAATAAATTTGAGTTATACATCATATAGTATGAAGCGTAATTTTCAATTTCTGCATCTTCGTAATCAAAAACAAGAACTGCACCATATCTTTGACTTAGTACATATACAAATTCTGTTTTTTCCCAAATATCTTCTTTTAAAATATTTTTGAAATTATCATCGATAGGTTTTTTAGAAAAATCGTAAACAGTTGATGTTGTGAAATTTAATCTCTTTAAAATAGAGTTAAAATCATTTTTACTTTTGTCTTCCAACCTTAAAAGAACGATACTTTCTGTTTGTTGTTCAAGTAATGGTTCGACAATGGAACGAAACAGACCTTTTATGGTCTGTTCGTTACATTGTTCATTTTCTTGAATGTAAATTAAATTTTTAAGTTCGTTCTTTTTGTACACTTCTATCCCTAATCTAATAAAAAATCAATCTTATATTTTGCTCATTAATGCTTTTTTCTTGTTTGTAAAGCCGTTGTTGATTGCATATAAAACAGCTTGTGTTCTGTCATTAACTTGCAATTTTTGGAAAATATTGTTTACGTGAGTTTTTACTGTTGTTTCAGAAATAAATAATTTTGAAGCAACACCTTTGTAAGTGATACCTTGAGTTAATAAATCAAGAACTTCTTCTTCTCTTTGAGTTAAGTAAGAAAGTAAGTTTTCTTCATCTGATGAAGATGCTGATTCTTCTTTGAAAGAAGTTTGGAAGTATTCGATAAATCTTGAGCAAAGAGCAGGAGGAAGATAAATTTTTCCAGATGCAACTTCTTCAATTGCATAAATTAATTGTCCAGATGCCATAGTTTTTAGAACATAACCTTTAGCACCAAGTTTCATAGCTCTGAAAATCAAATCTGCATCGTCATATCCGCTTAAGCAAATAATGCGTGTTCCTAAATTTAAACTTTCGATTTCTTGAATTGCTTGAAGTCCATCTTTTTCAGGCATATTGATATCCATCAAAATGATGTCTGGACGAGTTTTTTTAGCAAGAGAAATACCAACGTTTGCGCTTGTTGATGTTCCAACTACATCAAATTCTCCTTCCATTGAAATGATTTCTTTGATACCTGTTAAGTGTTCGTAGTTGTCATCGATTAATAGCACTCTTGCTTTTTTCTTGTATTCGATAGCTCTTCTCATTTCTTACTCCTTAAATATTAAATTTTAAATAAACTATTCGCTTTGTGTCTTTACTATACCTCTCAATAGAGGATGTTTTCATCAACTCAAAGGTTAATTTATTTATAGACCAAAAGGTCTATAAGTGGACTCAAACCCTTTATAGACCTTATGTTTAAAAATCGTTTTAAAATATGAGAAGATTTTTGAATTTTCTAATATAAAAAGATTATTTTTATTTGATAATTCCAAAACCTAACAAGAAAGTGCAAATTAAAAATATTACAGATACATACATAGTAATTTTATTTAAGCCTGCTTCTGCACTTTTTTGAGATGAAAATAAATGGCTAGCTCCGCCAATCCCTGCAATTCCATCACCTTTTGGTGAATGTAATAATATAAGTACAATAAGCAATACTGCTGATACGATTTGTATAATCCAAGTTAGTGTAAGCATTTTATCTCCCTAATTTTTCTTTTTGATGAAGTGTGCACGTTTTGAATCAAGAGAAATACTTTCAAATGTATATAATCTTGCTGGACGTTTTGATTTTGATTTTGAATATTCGTCCAATTCTCTCAATCCAGGGGTAGTAAGAGCTTTTTTTCTGAAGTTTCTTTTATCAAGACTTTTGTTCATAATTAGCTCATAAGATTTTTGCATTTCTGTAAGAGTGAATTTTTGGTTTAATAATTGATATGCAACAGGGCACATTTCTAATCTTTCTCTTGTTCTCTTTAAAGAATATTCAATAATTTCTTTGTGGTCGAATGCAAGAGGAGGAAGTTCATAAACCTTGTGCCATTCAACATCTGCACTATCAAATACATCTACGTCTTCTTCTCTTATTAAAGCGAAATAAGCGCAAGTTATAACTCTGGCATCTGTTCTTCTAAGTGGATCGCCGAAAGTATATAACTGTTCAAGATAAATGTTATCAACATTTGTCTTTTCTTTCAAAACTCTCAAAGCAGCTTCGTCTAGGTTTTCTGACAATCTGATGAAACCACCTGGGATAGCCCATCTGCCTTTAAAAGGTTCGTTTGTTCTCTTAACAAGCAATACTCTTAAAGTATCGTTTTTTATAGTAAGAATAACTACGTCGACTGTAATTTCGTGAGATTTTGTTTCGTTGAACATGCATTTCTCTCCTATCTACCTTTTCTTATAATATAATAAAAATAAAATATTAGAATACATAAAACAACTGAATTACAAAAATGATACAAAAGATATTTCAAATTTTGCATAAAAAAGACGATTGATAAATACCAATCGCCTTTTTGTTATTAAATTTTTAAATTGTTAGATAATACCTTGTCTTGGAAGTACCACTGGAGCAGCCGGTACTTTTACGACAGCAGGAGTTCTAACAGGTTGAACTGATATTCTTTGAACTTGAACGTTCTTAAGAGTAATCGGTTTTTGTTGTTGTACTTTTGCAATAGGCGCTGTCTTAGCGTGTTTAAATTCAACAGGAGTATAATTTCCTGTTTTTACTCTTGAAATAGCTGGATCAGGAGATGATTTTTGGTGTCCATACTCAGTCATAATTTGAGAAACGAATTTTCTAGTTTCTCTGTATGGAGGAATTGCATTTCCACATCTTTTTACTGTTCCAGGACCTGCATTGTAAGCTGCAAGTGCTAATTCAGTAGAGCCAAACATATTGTAAAGACGTTTGTAATACATCAAACCACCCTTAATATTTTCACTTAAATAGTAAGGGTTAATACCAAGTTTCTTAGCTGTTGAAGGCATAATTTGCATAACACCTACAGCACCGACAGCACTTCTTTTGTCGTGTCTGAAACCTGATTCTGATTTTGCGATACTTAAAGCAAGTGCTGGGTCTATACCTAGCTCTAAAGAGTGTTTAACAATTGACTCTTTTACTTTTGTTTCGCTGATTTCTGTTTGATTTGCTCTGACTTGTTGGCCTAGTAAACACACTATTGCGATAGTGCAAATTACTGCTTTTCTAATCATGTAAATCCTCTGAGGTTGTAAATTGAAATTTCCGTTTGGTACTCACCCAGTCACGCTACATTGTATAGTTGTATTTACTATTGCTATTTTGCTAGTTTTTCAATATAGTTCCCTGAATGTTAAAAAGGTTTTTTAAACCTTTTAGGTTTCCCAAAGGAAAAAGTTGTACTTATATCTTATTACAAAAATATTAAAAATCAACCCTAACGTCTAAATCAACAGTATTATTGCTTTTTCTTGTAAAGTTATGTGAGTTTTTTTAGGGAAATTTATGAAGAAATTTTTGTGTTTATGATACGATATTTAGCAGATTAGTTTTTAGGAGATTATAAATATGACAGAAAAGAAATTAGCAACCGTTGGTGTGTTCGGTGGTTCAGGTTTTTACAAATTTTTAGACAATATAGAAGAAGTTAAAATTGCAACTCCTTACGGTATGCCAAGTGATAATTTGTTTATAGGTAAAGTTGGTGACGTAAGTGTTGCATTCATGCCAAGACATGGCAGAAATCATACAATCATGCCTCATCTTATCAATTACAGAGCAAATGTTTGGGCTATGAAATCAATTGGTGTTGAAAGAGTTATTTCACCATGTGCAGCAGGAAGTTTGCAAAAAGATGTTAAACCTGGTGACTTTGTAATATGTGACCAATTTGTTGATTGGACTCAAGGTAGATTATCAACAACTATCGAAGGTCCGGTTGTTGCTCATCCTTCACCAGCTGATTTGTATTGTCCAGAAATGAGAAAATTAGCAATTCAAACAGGTAAAGATTTAGGTATTACAATTCATGAAACAGGTACTGTTGTTGTAATTAATGGCCCAAGATTTTCAACAAAAGCTGAATCAAAATTCTTTACTGCTCAAGGTTGGGAAGTAATTAATATGACAGCATTCCCTGAAAACTATTTGGTTCGTGAAATGGATATGTGTCCATTAAATATTTCATTGATTACAGATTATGATGCAGGTTTGGTAGGAGATGTACCTCCTGTTTCTCACCATGAAGTAATAAAAGTATTTAATTCAAACATTGATAAATTAAAATCTTTATTATTTACAATGATTGAAAAAATCCCTGCTGAAAGAAAAAATTGTACTTGCGCAACTACATTAGAAGATTCTCAAGTGTAGGAGGCAAATATGAGTTTTGCTTTATTTGTAAATGAAGTTTTTTATTTTTATTCATTATTAATAATTATAAGAATCTTTTTAACATGGATTCCGACAATTGATTGGAACAAACAACCGGTAAAAGCTATAAGAGAAGTTACCGATGCGTATTTGGATATTTTTAGACGTGTAGTTCCACCTTTTGGTGGTTTGGATTTTTCTCCAATAATAGCAATAATCGTTCTTCAAATTGTTCAAACGTTTGTTGTAAGTCTTGTTCGTGCATTTTTAGGATAGGGTTTTAAATATGGGTAGATTATTCGGAATAATAGGTATTTTAGTAATATTTTTAATTGCATTTTTGATGTCTAACAATAAACGTGCAATTAATATAAAAACCGTCGGCATGGGATTTTTACTTCAAATTTTACTTGCCGTATTTGTATTGAAAACATCTGTTGGAAAAGTTATCTTTGGAACAATCGGTGTTTTTATACAAAAAATATTAGATTTTTCAATGACAGGTGCAGAATTTTTATTCGGACCATTGGCAAACAACTTCAAAATGGGTGATGTGTTTGGCTCAGGTGCATTTGTATTTGCGATAACTTTAATTGCTACAACTATTTTGATGACAGTGATTGTTAATATTTTATATTATTACCATATTATGCAAAGGGTTGTTGCTGTTTTAAGTAAAGCTATGTATAAATTGATGGATGTTTCAGGTGCTGAGGCTTTTTCAAATGTTGCCAGCTCTTTTGTTGGTCAAATTATGGCTCAAATTATGATTAAACCTTATGTCCCAAATCTTACACGTTCAGAACTTTTAGCATCTATGGCAGGTAGTATGGCATGTATTTCAGGTGGAACAATGGCAATTTATGTTGGTATGGGTGTTCCTGCTGAATATTTGTTAGCTGCGTCAATTATGGCTGCTCCAGGGGCGCTTGTTATGACAAAAATTGTTTATCCAGAAACAGGTGAACCTCAAACTAAAAAAGAAGTAAAAATTTCTAGAAGAAGAACTCATGTTAATGTGATTGATGCAATTGCAAGAGGTGCTTCAGATGGTTTTGATGTTGCAATGAAAGTTATTGGTGTGCTAATTGCATTTGTTGCATTAATTGCCATGTTCGATTGGTTCTTGATTAAATTAGGCTCATTTATGCATCAATTCTTACATGTAAATCTAGCCTTTATTGGTTTGAATATTGATCATTTAACATTAAAAGATTTAGTAGGTAAAATCTTCTCTTTATTTGCTTATTTGATGGGCGTTCCTTCTCAAGATTCAATGGCAGTTGGCTCAATGTTAGGAACAAAATTCATTGCAAACGAAATGTTAGGTTATATCGACTTGGCAGCAATGAAAGATGTCCTTGCTAATAAAAGTTTCATTATCGCAAGTTTTGCTCTTTGTGGGTTTGGAAACTTGAGTTCTATTGCAATTCAGATAGGTGGTATCGGCGAAATCGCACCAAATCAAAGGAAAAACCTATCAAGATTAGGCGTAAGAGCATTGATTTGTGGTACTATGGCATCTTATATGTCAGCTTGTATTGCAGGTATCTTATTAGGTTAATCTAAAAATTGATACAAAAATTTACAAAAAAATTAAGAGGTTAAATTGTTTAATTTTTAACAGTTTGACCTCTATTTTTTATATTTTCTACTACAAAAGTCAAAGTTTTGGTTTAATTTTTTAATTTTTATAAAAATAATCAAAAAACAATCTTTACATAATTTTTACATTAAGTGTATAAAAGGCAATTTTTCGTTTCGCATGTTTTTAATATACATGTATATCTGTTATTATACATGTATTAGGGACAAATGATTAAAGCAATAAACAATATAGAATTGAATAACAAGAATACAAACAGAGCTCAAACTCAAAATTTTAAAGGTGTGGGCGAAGCTGTTATTGCTGCAACTCAAGTTTGTGAATCTATTCCAATGTTAAACGTTGCAGTTACAGATATGACAACAGCTATTGTTCCAAGAACTATTATTGAAAGCAAAACAAATGCATTTGCTGGTTTTGAAGCATTTAGAAGAGAATCTTCTGGTTTGTTAATCAACTGTATGTTACCTGGTTTTCTAGTTGCAGGTATCGCAAAACTTGCACAAAAAGGCATTATGGGAAAAGATACAACAGATTTATCTCATTGTTTTGCTAATTCAGATACTATCAATCTTGTTTCAAAAACTTGGGCAACAGTTGGTGATGAAGCAATCGATGGTATAGAAAAAGGTAAAAAAGCAAGAGTTTATAGAACTTTTAAAAATATTTTAGAAAACACTTATGGTGTTGATGGAAAAGATGTTAAATCTTTCGAAGGAATTGATTTTTCTGAAAGTATTAAAACATTAACCGATTCAGTATTTGATAAAAATGTTTCAAAAAATCAAATAAACGAAGCATTCAAAAAAATTGCTGAAAAAACTGGTGCAACTCAAAATATTAAAATTAATACAGATCCTTTAGTAAAAAAATTACCAAAAGAATATTTTACTCAAGATTTGGGTTCAATTATTAAAAATTCACCAGCATTGTTGAAAGAATTAACAAAAGGTGAAGCAACTGAAGAAGCTGCAAAAGCATTTGCAAAGAAAGCCACTAAATTAGTTAGAACAAAAAGTTTAGGAGGTTTAGCATTAATTCTTCCTTTAGCAGTTATGTTTCAACCTATCAATAGATGGATTACAGAAAAAAAATCAGGTGTTAAAGGTGCTCCAATTTACAAAGATTTTGGTAAAGAAGGCGCAGCAGCTCAAGATAAAACAGGTTTAACTGCTCAAAAAGTTAAATCAATCGGCTTAATGTTAGGTATTTCTTTATTATCAATTATGAAAATGCCTTCAAAAGTTATGTTTGATAGCATTACTCAATTCAAAGGTTTGTTCCCAAGTATGGACCAAGCAAGAATTATTTCAACAGCAACTTTTGCAAGCAGAATGGGGGCAGCTCAAGACAAAAACGATTTGCGTGAAGCAACACTTAGAGATATAACAACATTCTCAGCTTTATATTTCTTAGGTGATTATGTTGCAAAAGGAATGGCAACAGTAATGCAAAAAGTTAAAGGCGTGACTTTATTAAATGATTTAAAACCTTTAGAAGATGGTGAAAAGAATGTATTTAAGAAAATCGCACATTGGACAAAGGATACAGCACTTAAATCATCAGAAGAATTGGTAACAAAAGATGCGAAAAAGTTACGTTCAATATGTCAATTAGGAAATTTAGGTTTTTCTCTTCTTGTTTTAGGTATAATAGTACCAACGATAAATAGAAAGAAAACAGAAAAACAAATAGAACTCCAAAAACAACAAGTAAAAGTATAACTAGACAGTAGATTAAAGATTAGGCGAATAGGAAAATAAGAACATTATGAAATTACAAAAACCCCAAAACATCACAGTAAACACTCAATACAAAGCTCAAAAACAAGCCCCAGCTTTCAAAGGTGCATCAGCAGCAGTTGCTTCAACTTTGAACTTCTTGCAAACAAACCCTGGTGTTGGTGCTTCAGCAGTTGATGCTTGTTGTATGTGTTTACCTCGTACAGTTGTTGATGCGAAAGAAAGAGGAACTCAAGCAGGTATTGAAACATGTATCAGAGAATTTTCAAGCAATATCAACGATGGTTTGATGGGTGCTTATGCTTTGGGTGCTGGTTCTTTGCTTGCAAAAGGTTTTAAAAATAAATATGATGTAAATGCAAATAAATTAACAATAGAAAATGCTCAATTAGACATTTTAACAGAACTTAAAAACGAAGCTGGTGATATCAAAGAAGCTGATAATATGAAATCTTTCTTAAATAAAGTTTTTGATAATACAGAAGTATTCAATTCAAATTCTAAAGAAGCTCAAAACGGTTTTGTTAAAATTTCTGAAAAAACAAAAAAAGACGTTGTTGAAAAATTATCAAACGCTTTGTTAGAAAATGAAGATAAAAAATCATTAAAAGAAACTAAAAAGTTTATTAAATCTGCTTTGACAGTTGATACAGGTGCTGAAACTGGTTATAAATTATCAAAAACTATTGGTGAAGCTAATTTATCTTCAACATCTACTTTAGATACTTACATTGATGATATTACAAATATGGCTAAATCATTTATGAAAAGTAAAGTTTTAGATAGTAATAAACAAGTTAAAAAAGATTTTGTTTCAAAATTAAAAAGCTTTAATTTATCAAAATCAATTCTTGGTATCGCATTAACTGCAGCAATTGGTTTCTCTGTTCAACCAATCAATACAAAGCTTACTGAATTGAGAACTGGTAAAAAAGGTTTTGTCGGTGGTGGAGAAAAAGATGAATCTGCTGGTTTCAAAATGTTAAAAGTAGGTGCAGCTGCTACTGCAGGAATACTTGCTTTAGTATCAATAGCAAGAAAACCTTCAGAACTTGTTAAAAACCTTCAATTCAAAGGTTTCTGGCCATCACTTAATCAATTCAAATTAGTTTATGGTACAACAATTGCTTCAAGATTGTTGTTCTCAAGAAATAAAAATGAACTTAGAGAAGGTGCAGTTAAAGATTCATTAGGCTTCACAAACTGGTTGATTTTACCTGGTCTTGTTCAAAACTTAGCCGCAAGAGGATTTGAAAAAGTTTCAGGTCAAACATTGGTTAAAAAAGCAACTGAAGGTAACGCATTTAAAAGATTCATCAATTCTGAAATTATTTCAAGAAATGAAGTTATGAAAAATGCATTAGGTAATAAATGTTTGGAAAAAGGTTCAACTAAATTTATTGAAATGTATAAAAAATTACCTAAAGATGCAAAATCAAAAATGCTTATGTTAACAGGAATTCAATTAATTGGTTACTTATACTCAGCTTTAGTTTTAGGTGTAGGTATTCCAAAATTAAACAAAGCAATGACTGATCATTTTGCTGAAAAAGAAGCTCAAGCTAAAAACACTGAAAAAGCAGCATAATAAACTATTAAAATATAGATAAAAGACGATAGTTCAATACTATCGTCTTTTGTTATGCTGTCGGTTATTGAAAAAACGAAAAAAAAATGTTATACTTAATGCACGAATGTGAGGTGTTAAATGTCAAAAGAAAAAAGTTCAATAGGATTTGGTCTTGGCTTGTTAGCAGGTGTTGTTGGCGGAATTATTGCCGGTGTTTTGTATGCTCCAAAATCTGGTGAAGAATCAAGAAAAGAATTAAAAGAAGTTG
>JAKSUT010000045.1 GCA_024408705.1 bacterium
TGAATATAAGAGAATAATTATAAGATTAAGTATCTAAGAATAATTAATGATATACTGAAAGTACAAAAATAATATAGAGGTTTTTAATGTTGAATTTTTGGTAAAAAAAACACTCTCTAATATACTAAACATCAGAGGTTTCATTAATAAAATTGTTAATAAAAATTATGCTTGAACAGGAGCATCAGCAGGAACAACTTCTTGAGGTAAACCTGCATGGTGAATAAGAGGTAATAAATCTTTGACTTTATATTCAATCAAATGAGGCTTATCATCATCAGTATCATTGCAAATAAATACTTTTTCGCCTTTGTTATCTGTTTTTATACCAACAATAGTGATTTCATGACCACCAACAATTTTTTTATTGTTATCTACATAAACATATCCAACAATAACATTTTCACCAATTGCTAATGAATCAGCGATATTTTTCATTGTTTTATCAAAACTTTGAGTATAACCTGTTAATTTTCCATTATCATCTATATTTTGGAAAGTAATAGAAGTTTTATTTTTATTTTGAACTATTGATTCTGTAAATGTTTTTTCATATTCAATCAAACCTTTGTCTGAAGGACTCATAGTTTTAGCACGTGTATCTGTCAAAGCATCATAAGTTTGTTGAGAACCTACATTCATAAATGTTGATTGCATTAAAGCATCAACAGAAGAACGTTCCCAATAATCTTTGTATTTATCTTGAATTTGAGCTCTTACATAAGCATTTTTGTCAGGAGCAAGAATAACTTTTGCTTTATCTTGACCAACAAGTTCATAAGGAACTTTGAAAGTATCAAGCAAAGACAATGAATCAAGTTTATTATCAGTTAAACAAGATAAATCAATCACTTTTTCAACAGCCAATTTTGGAGAAGTCAAACCAGCTGCAAATCTTGCAAACTCTGCCGGTGTTTGTTTTGCTAGATTATATTCAATACTTGCAGATACACAAGCACTTGAATATTTTACATTTATTGTATCTTTTGTAATTTTATCAGTTTCTGCTTTTTCATTTGGTTTTGCATTTTGCAAAATTTGTTCAACAAATATTTTTGGAATATCACCAAAAGTTTGAGTAATAACAGCCGGATTTTCAAGGATATTTACTGTATCTCTCAAAACAACTTTTGAAGTAATACCATCAGCTCTTTCTTCTGAGATAATTTTATACAAATTATCAAGTGTTGTTGATTTATCGTTTGAATTATTGTTCAACAACACACCAGTTTTAAGCAAAGTGTTCAATTTCGTACGTTCTTTTGCATCCAAATTTTTAACAAGCTCAGAATATTTAACAACTTCATCTTGAGTCATTTGAGTTCTAACATTCGCGTAAGAAACATTTGAAGTAGCACCAAATGATGTTTGCATACGTCTTTGTGAAACATCAGGAATTACTGCCTTTTGAGGTGCAGTAACATAAGAAGGTGCTATTCTTGTGTTTTGATTTACCGAAATTGGAACTACTGACATTATTTTATCCTTGCTTTATATAATAATAAAGGATAAAATAATAAAAAAATTGCCATGTGCAAATTGATTTTGTTAAGACAGGTTACAAATAATAATGACAAAAAACGAAAAAATAAAACCACTTTCAATTTCTCAAATAATTATTTCAATTGATAGACTTACACGCTTTAAACCTACAAAAGAAAAATATTTAAGAGTTTTTAAAGACCTTTTAAGTTCAAATTTGATAGAACCAAAATTTAAAAAAAGCGAAATTGAAAACATTGATTTTTCCAAACTTGTCGAATATATAAATAAAATTTTTGATATTTCATTCAAAACCCTAAACATAAATATAAAACCGGATTACGCAGTAAATAAAAAACTTTTAGACTACGAAAAAAGCATTTTTAAATTAGATAAAGAAACATTGTTGCTTTTAGACAATAAAATAAATTATAATGCTGCGACAAAACTTCTTGAAAAAGAAAAAGATATTCCACAAAACCTAATGTGGTTAAATGCTCTTTGCCAAAATAAAGACATTGAAAAAGAATGTTCAAAAAAAGGGTTTACTTTTCCACTCAAAAAAATAATTTTAGCCGAAGGAATAACCGAAGAAATTTTATTACCGGAATTTGCAAAAAACTACAACTTTGACTTTGCAAAAAACGGAATACTTTTAATTTCTTCTGGCGGAAAAAATCAAGTAGTAAAATATTTTTATAAATTTGCAGACATCTTAAAACTTCCAATTTTTGTACTGCTTGACAATGATGCAAAAGAAAATTACAAAGAAATTTTACCAAAATTACGAAACAACGACAAAATTCACATACTAAAATGCGGAGAATTTGAAGATACTCTTTCAAAATTTTTGATTAAAAGAACACTTAATAAACACTTCAAAAACTTCTTTTCTGTAACTATCAATGACCTTACAACTGAATATCCTATGACAAAAACTCTTGATAACTTATTAAAATCACACGGCAAAGAATTTAAGAAAGCAGAATTTGCTCATTTGGTAAAAGAAAACATTAAAAAAACAGATATAACACCCGAATTAGAAGAACTTATATCAGAAATTTTACTTTAATAAAGGTAAATACACTCCAAATTCAGTACCTTCCTCTTCTTCACTTGACACAAAAATTGCGCCGCCATGAGCTCTTACAATTTCTTTTGCAACATAAAGTCCTAAACCAGTACCTAAATTTCTAAATTTATTATTTGTTGTATAGTATTTTTCAAAAATTTTATCCATTTTATCATTTTTTATACCGATACCTTTATCTTTTACAGACACAACAACATAATCATTTGTAAGATAAGAAGAAACTAAAATTTCATCACCTTTTTCAGTATGTGAAATCGCATTTTGAATGAGATTACCAAAAACTCTTCTTATATTCATCGCATCAACATTCACATATATATCAGGTGAAACCTCTATTTTCAAAACCCTATCTTCTTTTTCTAAAATCGGAGTAAACATTTTGTTTACATATTCTATAAGGTCTAACAATTTAACTTTTTCAAAAGCATTAATTGAAGTTGCTTTATCTATTCTAAAACCATCTAATATATTTCTTGTTAATTCCAATAAACCTTCTGTTGATTGAATAACACCAAATACTACCTTTTTTTGCTTTTCTGAAATTTCACCAAATTTACCATCAATTAAAAAATTCAAAACGTTTAATTGAGCAAGAAGAGGAACTTTTAAATCGTGAGTAATTGCAGCTACAAAATCTTCCTTCAATTTTTGAAACTCTTTTTCGATTGTAACATCTCTCACAATACACAAATAAAGTATTTCTTCATCATTTACTTTTAAATCATTAATTGTTAATTTGAATTTTTTCTTTGAATTTTTAATTTTTATATCGTCATCTTCATATTTTTTATATTTTTTCTTTGATTTTGGAATTATATAATCAAATAAATATTTTCCGATAAAAGTTTTTTCTTCTTTTCCAAACCATTTTTCAATCTTTGAAGTAGCTCTTATAATATTAAAATTTTTATCAACCAAAATTAGACCTTCTAAAAGAGAATTCATAACAGATCTCAACAAATTATTTTGAAACATAAGTTCTGTTTGAGCTTCCGTTTTCATTCTTTCTCTATCAGAAAAAGTTTCTGTCATTCTATTTATACTATCTGCTAATTCTTGAAAATATGGACTTTCAGAAGTTGTTTTGACAGACAAATTACCATATCTTATCGCATTAATTGCAGTTGTTAAATTCACGACATTTTCTTTCAACTCAGAAATCTTTTTCTTTGTACGCGAAACATAAATTGTCGCAACAACAACAAAAACAACTAAAAAAGAAAATATATAAAAATTTAAACCAAACAAATTCATACCTCATGTTTTTTTATGTTAGAATATATTATACTTACATTTACTTTAATTGTACATAGTTTTTGAGGATAAATTCTAATGAAAAAGATTTTTTACACTATTGGGATATATTTAACACAAGTTATAACAAATTTTGCACTTGCAGAAGATTTACAATCTGCACTTAAACAAGAATCAGCAAACGAACCAAACTTTTTTACAATAATTTGCTCACTTGGATTTGTTGTTTTCTTAATTTACATAACAGGAATTATCTATTCAAAACTTAATATTGTAGGTTCAAAAGTTGCAAAAGACCAAATAAAAAATTATGACTTAAACAGAGCAATAGTAATATCTACAACACAACTTGGACAAAACAGAAATTTACATGTTGTAGAAATAAATGGAAGATGCTACCTTATCGGTGCAACTCCAAACTCTGTAAATCTAATCAAAGATTTAGGAGTTTCTTCTGAATACAAAGAACAAACAAAAAAAGAAATTTCAGAAGATGTTGAAATTGATGAAGCAATACAAATTTTGTACGGAAAAGAAATATTAGAAAATACAGAAGAAATTGTTGCAAAAGAAGAAGACCAATTTAGCGTACACAAAAAATATCTTTAATTTGGAGTAAATTGCTAAATGCTAAATATAGAAAATCCTGAAAAAATAAAATATATCATTTCAGACTTTGACGGAATTATGACAGATAATTTTGTCTTTATTTCAGACTCTTTAGAAATGTCAAAAAAAATAAGCTACAAAGATATTATGGCAATCGCGCTCTTAAGAAAAACAAACAGAAATATCATATACATTTCTGGTGACAAAAACCCTATAATAGATATGCTAAAAGATAGATTTAAACTTGAAACATCTTATCAAGACATAAGAAAAAAAATAGACGTTTTAAAAAATATAATAAAAGAATATAACTTATCTCAAGATGAATATATTTATATTGGTGATGATGTAAATGATTTGGAATGTCTTGAATTTGCAAAAAACAAAATAACAGTTCCTAACGCCGTAAACAAAGTAAAAGAAATAGAAAACATCCAAATCACAGAAGTCGCAGGCGGAAACGGAGCATTTAGAGAGGTTGTGGATTGCATTCTAAATACATAAAAAAACTTCTATCTAAAATAAAAAAATATGACAACGATATTAACACATACGAAGAATTGTCAAAAACTCCTGCTTTGCCATCTATTGCCTACGTAAACTGGGCAATACACGACGAACAAAAAGGAAATATAGAAAAAGCAAAAGAAAAACTTTTGTCAGCAACTCTTATGGGACATCAAACTCCAGAAGCTTATATCCAACTTGGAATAATTTACACAAAAGCAAAAGAATTTGATAACGCACAAAATAGTTTCTTAAAAGCAATAAGAATAGATAACAACAACGCAAAAGCATTTTGCTTTCTTGCAAATATATACACAGAAAAAAACGACTACAAAAAAGCCGAAAAAAATTATTCACACGCAACAAAACTTAGTCCAAATAACGAAACAATAGCTATTAACTGGGGTTTATCACTTTTAAGACAAAAACAATTTAAACAAGCCAAAGAAAAATTGCAAAAGGCATGTATTTTAAACGCACCAAACTTCAAAGCAGTATATTTTCTTGGACTTATTGATTTAGAGCTTGATGAGCCTAAAGAAGCAATAGAAAAATTCAAATTTATAACAACTTCTATGCCTAACCATAACGAAGCTTGGTATTATCTTGCATATTCATATTTTAGAGAAAAAGAATATAAAAAATGTATTAAATGTGCAGAAAAATCTATTTCAATTTTCAAACATAAAATTGAGTCATATATGCTTATCGCAGAAAGTTATATGAATCTTGATGATGAAGAAAATTGTATGAAATACTACGAACAAGGTAAAGAAATCTGCTCAACAAATTGTTTCTTTTACATATCTTGGGGTATTTCTCTACAACACTTCAAAAGATATGAAGCATCAATAGAAAAAGAAAACGAAGCATTAAAAATAGAAAAAAGTTCTCAATTAGCGCTAACTTATCTAGCTTACGCATATTTAAAACTTGAAAATTTTGACAAAGCAAGAGAATTATATTTTATGCTACTAACTCTAAATCCATCTAACGCAAGTACAATATTCAGACTTGGAGAAGTTTATCTAAACTCAGGCGACGTAGATAACGCCATAAGTTTCTTTGAAAAAACACTAAAAATGACATCAAAAATACCTCAAGTTTATACAAAACTTGGCTACGCTTATTACAAAAAATCAAACTTTGAAAAAGCAAATGAATATTACAAAAAATCTATTGAATACGAAAAAGAAAATCCACAAAATTATATAGATTTCGCAACGTTCTTAACAGAACAAAAAGATTATGAAAATGCCTTAAAAAAACTGCAAACAGCACTCAAATACGACGATAGTAACATTGAAGCATTAAACCTTTGCTTTTATGTAAATTATATACTTGCCAAAGAAAAAAGTTCTGATTATAATAGGGAAAAGGCAATTCAAATAGCCGAAAAGTTTGAAAAAGAATACCCCGATAAATTCAAATATATGGAAGAAAAAAGGGATATAGAAACAAATTTCAATCATAGGGAAAGGTAAATTTAACAAATTTAAAAAAGATATGAGCGACATAATCGTACAAAAATTTGGTGGAACATCTGTTGCAGATACTACAAAAATAAAATCAGTAGCTGACGCTGTTATAAAAGAAAAAGAACTTGGAAACGACGTAGTTGTCGTTGTATCTGCTATGGGACACACAACAGATTATCTTGTAAAAATGGCAAAAGAAATTTCTGAAAAACCATCTGCAAGAGAAATGGATATGTTGCTTTCAACAGGTGAAGGTGTTTCTATTGCGCTATTGAGTATGGCTATCCAAGAAAAAGGATACCAAGCAATCAGTATGAATGCGATGCAAATAGGAATTATAACAGAAAGCGTTCACCAAAAAGCAAGAATTATAGATATAAAAACAGACAAATTAAGAAAACACCTTGATGATGGAAAAATCATTGTTGTTGCAGGTTTTCAAGGTGTTACAGAAGATGGTGAAATCACAACTCTTGGACGTGGAGGTTCAGACACTTCAGCAGTCGCACTTGCTGCTGCATTAAGAGCAAAAAGATGCGATATTTATACAGATGTTGAAGGTGTTTATACAACAGACCCAAGAATTGTACCTTGCGCAACAAGATTAAAACAAGTATCATACGGAGAAATGCTTGAACTTGCAAGAGTTGGAGCAAACGTATTACATCCAAGAGCAGTTGAAACGGCTGATTTAAGCAAAATTCCAATAAGAGTACGTTCAACTTTCAAACTTGACAACAAAGGAACTTTAATAACAGGAGTTGAAAATATGGAAATAGAACTTAGCCAACCAGTCACAGGTGTTGCATCAGATTTATCTCAAGTTAGAATAGTATTTTGCGACATTCCAGATGTACCAGGTAATGCTGCAAAACTATTTGGAACACTTGCAAAAGAAAACATTTCCGTAGATATGATTATCCAATCATACGCAAGAACAGGAAACAATACTAACGATATTGCTTTCACAATCGACAAAGCTGATTTAACAAGAACTACACAAATATTAGAAAGCATTAGAGAAGATTTATCTGCTGGTGCTATCCATATTGATGACAACATTGCTAAAGTTTCTATCGTTGGTGCTGGTATGGTTGATAGACCTGGTATTGCTGCAACAATGTTTGAAACTATTGCAAAAATGGGTGTTAATATTAAAATGATTTCTACAAGTGAAATCAAAATAAGCTGTCTTGTTGAAAAGAAAGATTCTGATGAAGCTATAAAAGCACTTCACACTATATTCAATCTTGATTCAGACAAAATCGCTGTTGTAAAAGGCGATTTACCAAATATCTAATAGTTTTATAGGTCATAAAGTGTTTAATTTTAAGAATAACTATAAAAAAATCAAAACCATTTGCGGAAATATTGTAGATGTTCAAAACAACGAAATTTTTGCAGGGAAAATAACCGTAAACAACGGTAAAATCCAAAATATCGAAAAAGTTGATGAAAAATTTGATACATACATTCTCCCTGGGTTCATTGATTCACACATACACATAGAAAGTACAATGCTTGTTCCATCTCAATTTGCAAGAACAGCTGTAAAAAATGGAATGATTGCAGTTTTAGCTGATCCTCACGAAATTGCAAATGTACTTGGAATTAAAGGTATCAAATTTATGGTAAAAGACGGAAGCAAAGTTCCGTTTAAATTTTATTTTGCTGCTCCTGCTTGCGTTCCTGCTACAACATTTGAAACTGCAGGTGCAAAACTTGATACTTTAGAAATGAAAAAGTTATTAAAAAACGACAAAATAAAAAATCTTGGCGAAATGATGGATTTTCCAGGAGTTATAAATGCAAACAAAAAAACTTTAACAAAAATAAGACTTGCAAAACATTATAAAAAACCAATTGATGGACACGCCCCAGGTTTATCAGGAGAAGATTTAACTCAATACATAAACTCAGGAATTTCAACTGACCACGAAGCATATACTGCAAAAGAAGCTATTGAAAAAATCAACAAAGGAATGAAAATCTTAATCAGAGAAGGTTCTGCTGCAAAAGATTTTGAAGCGTTGAAATCAATTATTCCAAAACACTGCGACAGTTGTATGTTTTCAAGTGATGACAGACATCCTCACAATTTGATTGAAGGACATATAAATTTACTTGTAAAAAGAGCGTTACAAGAAGGTTATGACTTAATGTCTGTACTAAAATGCGCTTGCGTAAACCCTGTTCATCATTACAAACTTGATGTAGGTTTATTACAAAAAGGCGATAATGCCGATTTTATAGAAATAGACAATTTTGAAAACATTAATATTCTAAAAACAGTTATTGATGGAAAAATTGTTTGCGAAAACAATTGGTCTTTAATTCCAAAAGTAAGAACTTCAAAAATAAATAATTTCAGAGCAAAACGTAAAAAAATAAAAGATTTTGAAGTCCTAGACGAACACAAAAAAATCAAAGTAATAGAAGCAATAAACGGACAGCTTATAACAAAATGTTTGATAGAAGAACCTAAAATTGTCGATGGAAAACTTGTTTCTGATACAGAACGTGATATTCTAAAAATCGCAGTAATCAATAGATATAAAAACACAAAACCTGTTATTGGCTTTATCAAAAATTTTGGATTTAAAAAAGGTGCAATCGCTGCATCTGTCGCTCACGATTCACATAACATAATCGCTATCGGCGCAACAGATAAAGAATTAACCGAAGCTGTAAATCTTATAATCAAAAACAAAGGCGGACTTGCAGTTGTAAACGGCACAAAAAATAAAATCATAAAATTACCTGTTGCAGGTTTGATGACTACAAACGGTGCTTTTAAAATCGCAAACGAATATATTGAGTTAGAGAAAGAAGCAAAAGAATTAGGGACATCTTTGGAAGACCCATTTATGACAATGTCTTTTATGGGTTTATTGGTTATCCCTGATTTAAAAATTAGCGACAAAGGACTTTTTGATGTGACCCAATTTAACTTCACATCACTTTTTCAAGACTAAACAATAAAAAGGTAAAAATGCAAAAAGAAGATAAAAATAGTGTAGGGTTGGTTGAAACAAAATACTACGAAATAAAAGAGAAAATAAAACTTGAAAATGGAGTAGATTTTGGTCCGATTACAGTAGCATACGAAACTTACGGAAATTTAAACGAAGAAAAAAATAACGTAATTCTTTTAATACACGCACTTACAGGAGATGCACACGCAGCAGGCTATCATTCCAAAGAAGATGCTCATGCCGGTTGGTGGGACGAACTTGTTGGGCCAGAAAAAGCCTTTGACACAAATAAATATTTTGTAATTTGCACAAATATTTTTGGCGGATGCTCTGGAACAACTGGACCTTCAAGCATAAACCCTGAAACAAACAAACCTTATGGACTTTCTTTTCCGGTTTTTACAATCGAAGACACTGTAAAAGTTCAAAAAGCATTACTTGATTCATTTGGAATAACAAAATTATATAGCGTAGCAGGCGGCTCTATGGGTGGAATGGAAGCAATGCAATTTGCAATTTCATACCCTGATTATGTAAAATCTGTTATTCTAACCGCAACAACAAGCAGATTATCACCTCAAGGAATAGCATTTAACGCTGTCGGCAGAAACTCTATAATTTCTGACCCTGCTTGGAATAACGGAAATTATTACGAAGCAGAAGAAAAGCCAAATCGTGGTTTATCAAATGCAAGAATGATTGGACACATAACATATCTTTGCGAAGATGCAATGTATAACAAATTTGGAAGAAGATTGCAAGACAAAGACCACTACGACTTTAACTTTGACATAGATTTTCAAGTAGAAAGTTACTTGCAACACCAAGGTCAAATTTTTGTTGATAGATTTGATGCAAACAGTTATTTATACATAACAAAAGCTGTTGATTATTTTGACTTATCAACAAAATACGGTTCTTTGCAAAATGCTTTTTCAAAAACTAAAGCAAAATTTTTAATAACATCTTTTTCTTCTGATTGGCTATTCCCACCAAAACATTCAAAAGAAATTGTAAAAACATTGATGCACTTAGGTAGAGAAGTTTCTTATTGTGAAATAGACTCTCCTTGCGGACACGATGCTTTTTTACTTGAATATGAAAAACAATCAAAAGTAATAAAAAGCTTTTTGACAAACATTAAGGGGGTACAAAATGAACAATAAATTACCTAAAAAGCCCTCACTAAACTATGAAATTATAGAATCTATAATTCCTCAAAATGCCAAAATTCTTGATATAGGTTGTGGCGATGGAGAACTTTTAGAACGTCTTAAAACAAACAAAAATACTCAAGGTCAAGGAATTGAAATAGAACAAGACCTTGTAATTTCTTGTATTGAAAAAGGTTTGTCAGTAATTCAAGATAACGTTGATTTAGGTTTATCACAATTTCAAGACAAAGTTTACGATTATGTAATTTTAAACAGAACACTTCAATCAACTCACAAAACAGAGTTTGTAATAGAAGAAATGCTTAGAGTTGGGAAAAAATGTATTGTCAGCTTCCCAAATTTTGCATACTGGAGAGTTAGATTTTATTTATTTTTCAATGGAAAAATGCCTATTTCTGAAAAATTACCTTATGAATGGTATAACACACCAAACATTCACTTGCTTACAATCAAAGACTTTTTCAATTTTGCAGAAAGCCATAACTTTTCTATTGAAAAAAGTATTTACCTAAACAAATCTAATGTCAAAAAAGGACTAAAATACGACATTCTAGCAAACTTATTTGCAGAAGAAGTTATTTTTGTAATTTCAAAAAACTAGAA
>JAKSUT010000046.1 GCA_024408705.1 bacterium
ATAAGTCTTTCCTATTTTAATCATTGAACCTGTTGAAAGCATATTCAAAATCATTTTTTGAGCTGTACCAGCTTTAAGTCTGCTTGAACCAGCAATAACTTCAGGTCCAACTTCTGCGCAAATTACAAGTCCTGCTTCGTCTGCAATTTTTCCTTCAGAGTTGCAAGTAACGGCAATTGTTTTTGCTTTTGCTGTTTCTGCTTGTTTCAAAACACCTAATAGGTATTTTGGATTTCCGCTAGCTGAAATTACAACGCAAACGTCATCAGAAGTTAATACTTTTGCATCGCTAATTCCTGCTTCAAAGTCATCTTCAGCACCTTCTACAGCCGTTTTAAATGCAACATCTCCACCTGCCATAATACCTTGAACCATATCCGGTTCAACTGAAAAAGTTGGAGGACATTCAGAAGCATCAAGTATTCCTAATCTGCCTGATGTACCTGCTCCGAAATAGTATAATTTTCCACCTTTTAAAAATTGTCTTGAAATTGTATCAATGGCTTCTGCAATATGTTCAGATTCTTCTGCTACTGCACCTGCGACAATTTTATCTTCTTCTGTCATTTGTTTTACCATTTCTAAAGTAGAAACGATATCAATATCTTTTGTGTTTTCGTTGCGATATTCGGTAATTACTTCTGTCATGTTTACTCCGGACTATGTGATAACTAAATTAATTCCATTACGTTTGCCATTTCAATTGCAGATTTTGCAGCATCTGAACCTTTGTTTCCTGCTTTTGTACCTGCTCTTTCAATAGCTTGTTCTATATTGTCTGTTGTAAGAACTCCAAATATTACTGGAACTCCAGTTTCGATACTTGCGTGAGCTACACCTTTTGAAACTTCGGCACAAACATAATCATAATGAGATGTTGAACCTTTTATAACTGCTCCAAGTGTGATAATAGCATTGAATTTTCCTGATTTTGCTAATTTTTGAGCAATAATTGGAATTTCAAATGCTCCTGGTGCCCAAACAACAGTGATATTTTCGTCTTTTACACCGTGTCTTGTTAATTCATCAATAGCACCTGAAAGTAGCTTTGATGTTATAAATTCATTAAATCTTGATATTACAATCCCAAATTTTTGGTCTGTAACTGTTAATTTCCCTTCAATTATATTTGCCATTTCTATCTCCTTATATGTCAAAGATTTTACTACAAATGGCACTATTTTACAATTAAATAATTCCATATTTTGCGATTTATTTACTAAAATTTTACGTTTAAAATAATGGCAAAAATATTTTGTAAAAAATATAAAGTGAGGTGATTACAAATAATATTCCGCAAATTTTTATTATTATGTCTGTGTGTGAAGCGAAGTTTTTAAAATGTTTGATTGTTGATGTGAAAACTCCTGCAATTAGCAATATCAAGCTTTGTCCGATAGAAAACGATATAAGCATAAGCATTGATATAAATATGTTTTTCGTACTAGATGCAAATGCCATAATGCTTGCTAGTATTGGCGTTGAGCAAGGTGTTCCTGCTATTGAAAATACACAACCTAATAAAAATGGGTAGATAAAGATGTTTCCTTTTTTGAATTGTGGAATTTCTTTTATAAAAGTTGGTATATTGATTTCAATAATATTTAGCATATTCAAGCCCATAGTAAGTATTATTGAAGCAATTATTAGATTGAAATATGCAGGTGCAAAATTTGAAAAAACTTTTCCTGTGATAGCACAAATTATGCCAATTAATCCAAATACGATAGCGCTTCCAAGAATAAAAAATAACATTTCAATAAATGTTTTTTGTGGAGTAGATTTTGAATATCCTCCAACGTATCCGATTATTAATGGCAAAATTGATAGTGAACAAGGTGAAATTGATGCGACAATTCCACCAAGCAAAGAGATGCTTACTAATAGTATTATTGATGTGTCTTGAGTTATTAATAAATTATTCATTAATTAAGGCTTTCATCTCTTTTTCTAATTGGTTTTGAGTTATGTATCCTTCTATACGTTTTGTCTTGTTTTCTTTTTTAAATATAGTTGTTGGGACAAGTAAAATATTGTATTTTTTTATTTGTTCTTTCGTAAAAGAATCATTTTTTTCTATTTTAATCTCTGTAAGTTTGATTTTGTCTGCATATTTTGGATAAACATCTTTTATTGTTGTGTTTAGTTTTTGGCAATCTAAGCACATTTGTGAAGTAAATTTAATTATTTCAGGTTTTGTATTTTCGTTTTTTTGTGCGTAACTTACATTGTTTTGAGTTAGCATAAAATATGCAAAACTTGGAAGTGCAAATACTAAAAATATTATGATTAAGCTTTTTAATTTCATTTTTTACCTCTTTTCTTATAATATATCAAAATCTATTTTTATTTTATATCATTAGTCATTTATTTTATTTATTGCCGATATGGGTAAAATTAAAGTATATCTTGAACTTTTTTGTGTTTGTTAAGTAATGTAACAGTTTTTAGAGTTTCTGAAATTCGAGGTTGAGTATATACTTTATATATATGTAAGCACGAGAGATTTAAAAGTTAAAAACACGTAACGAGAGATTAACTAGAGAGAGTTTTACACACACAAACCTACCACACACTAACCTAGCCTACACATTCCCTTCCTAAGAAGATTTTAACTCCCATTCGGGAGTTTTTTTTTAGCTTTTTTTATTATTCATAATTTTTGATGGCATTTTTTATGATTGTTTTTATTTCATCTCTAACTGTTTTTGGAGTTAGGATTTCGCAGAATTTTCCATATCTTAAAAGTCTTTCTATTAATTCATTTTTATCTTCTGTGTTATTTGTAACAACAATATTACCATTTTGTTTAATGTCTATAATCTTTTCGCCGTCTTTTAGTTTGTATGCTTTTGCTAATCTATCTTTTAGTTCAAATGAAATTGTAGAATGAGGTGCGTTTGTATTTGCTATTGTTGGAAATTGTTCTATTTTTATAATTTTATTCAGCGGAATATTCGTTATATTGTTGGTTGTTTGCGTATAGGTTGAAAATACAAAATGATTATTCTTGAAAATAATTTCAAGAGGTGTTGCAATAATCGTTTTGTTTTCTTTGGTGTCTTTAATTTCAATTTTTAATTTTTGTTTGTCTTTGCAATATTGTTCAAGTTTTTCAAGAGTTTTTTCAATATTTTCCGTTTTAATATCTAATTTGACTTGAGTTGAACTTGTGTTTTTAAGTGGAGATTTTTTGTAGTGTTTATCTATGTTTTGAAAAAGATTTTTAATTTGTGCTATGTTCTTTGTTTTTGGAAATTGTGTAATTATATTTTCAAGAAGCTCTTTTGCTTCAAGTTCTTTTTCTGTAAAGTTGATTTGTTTAGGAGAAGTGTTTATATAATATTTTTCTTTTTCTTTTTGAATTTCATATCCTGCAACTTTTAGAGTGTTGAAATATTTTAAAATAACTTCTTTATTATTAATTTTAGAATCAGGATGCGATATCCTAAAATAATTTAGAATATCATTTGTACTTAATTTGTTGTTAAGTAGTAGTAAGAGTGTTTCAATTACTCTTACGCTGGTTTCGCAATATTTAGATGTTATTTGTTGTTTAATCATAGGCTTTTAATGTTAGTTCAAATTCTTTCTTGATTTTTTCTTTTAAGTTTTCAGGAGATAATATTTTGCATTTATCTTTGAAACTCATAATTCTTTGTATTGTTTCAAATTCGTTTTTTGAGTTGATTTTTATTATTAGTTTATTTCCGTCAGCGCTTATTATTTCTTCGTTTTGTTTTGGATAGTAGTCCATATCTTTTAGCTCGCAAATTACAGTTTGTTCTTCAATTTCTTCGTAATGAATATTTATTTTGATTTCGTTTACTGATAAAATTCTTGAAACAGAAAGTTTTGAATATTCATTATATTCTTGGATATATCCGTATAAGTATAGTCTGTTTTCTTTTACAACAAGCTTGTCAGAAAGTATTTCTAAATATTTTTTATTTGATATTGGTGAATTGTATAAAATTTTTAATTTATTTTTATTTCTACAGTGAAAGTCTAGTTCTTTGAACAAATCTAAGTCGATTTTGTTAATTATAAGCAGTTTGTTTATTAAATTTTTTGTTTTTTCTGAACTTGAATTTTGACTTATTTTTAGTAAAAATTCTTCAATTTTTAAAAGTTCAGAAATTTCGATTTTGTCAGAAATAAAACTTATCAGATTTTTCAATGCTTTGTATTCTGCATCTGAAATGTTTAATTCAAAAGGTGAAGAAATTATAGAGTATTTGTTTCCGTTTTTCTTGTGGGCTTTTGGAATATCACAATTTACTTTTCTCAAAGAGTTTAAATAAAGTCTTAGAGTGTCAATTGAAAATTTTTCTTTAATATATTGATTGTTGTATAAAATTTCGTTTAATTCATCTGCGCTTTTAGGTTCATTTAAAAGTGCGTGAAGGATTACAAGAGTACGGTATCCTGTCAATGAAATCAGATTGCAGGTTACTTTATTTGATTCCAAAAATTCTTGCATACCCTAACCCCTTCTTGAAGTTATATTATCACAAAATCTTAAAATTCTTGTAATTTTTTTAGTTGATGTTTATAATTTTATTGTTATGAATTACATTTTTTATTTTATTATAGTTTTTTCAATAATTTTTGGTGCAACACATCATACCTTAAATGATGTTGTTAATGCTATATTAGATGGTTCTCAAAAGTCAATTGAATTAGTTATTGCTTTAGCTGGGATTATGGCTTTTTGGCTAGGAATAATGAAAATAGCTGAAAAATCAGGTGTTGTTACTTTTATTGCAAAACTATTGAAACCAATAACAAAAAGATTGTTTTCAGATGTTCCACCAGAAGATGAAGCTATTGGTGATATTGCAATGAATTTTACAGCCAATGCTCTTGGACTTACAAATGCTGCAACTCCAATGGGGTTAAAAGCTATGCAAGGCTTACAAAAGTTGAACAAGGATAAAGAAGTTGCATCTGATGCTATGTGTGTATTTTTAGGTATGAATACTGCAAGTTTTCAATTAGTTCCAATTTCTGTAATTGCAATTTTGGTTGGTTGTGGATATAACAATCCAACAGAAATTATTTTACCTACTATGATTGTTACTGGTTTTACTTTTGTTTCAGCAATTGCTTTGGCATTATTATTTAAGAAATTTTATCCATCTTTGAATGTTGCTGTTGAAAAAGATGATAGACGATTTTTTGAAAAAATAAAATTTAATAATTTCAATTTTAAGTTAGATATTGCTGGAATTTTTAAAAAAATTATTTTGAAAGTTAAAGTAATACTTATAAACATTAGAAATTTTGTTTTAGATTTCTTGTTTGAAAAAACTCCATACACAAATTCTGATGATAAAAAATCAGATAGTGAAGGAGGTAATGAATAATGTTTGCAATTATTTTAAAATACATTTCAATAGGTGTTTTACCATTATTAATCTTCGTTATTATGACAGTTGCATTAGTAAAAAAAGTGCCAGTTTATGAAACTTTTACAGAAGGTGCTAAAGATGGGTTAAAAGTTTCTGCAAATATTTTCCCATATTTGATTGCGATAATTGTTTCTATTTCAATGCTAAGAGCGTCAGGTGCACTAGAAGCATTAGGTTTAGCGTTAAAACCATTACTTGATTATTTTAATTTGACAACTGATATTATTCCTGTAATTTTTGTACGTCCGTTGTCAGGTTCTGCGGCATTAGGTTTATTTGCAGAAATTGCTAAAAATGATGTTACTTCATATGCTACAAAGCTTGCTGCTATTATGGTTGGAAGTTCTGAAACTACATTCTATGTATTAGCAGTTTATTTTGGTTCTGTTGGAATTTCAAAATATAGATATGCTTTGTGGGTGGGTATTTTAGCTGATATTATTGCTGCTATTATGTCAATTATTGTTTGTGCAATTTTCTTTTTGTAAATTGTAAAACTTTTGTAATAAATTTTAGATATTTGTAAATTTTTAAACTTTATTGCATTAAGTTCAATATGCGCGCAGAAATGAATGTTTGTAATAAGAATTATAATAATATTCAAAGTCCTTCTTTTAAAGGACTTACAAGAGTTATGTCTAAGTCTTTGTATGTCAACAAAGCTCATATTGACAATTTAGTTTATGCATATCCAAAAGCACAAGGGTTTGTAGGTAGTATTCCTAAAGATTTTATAAAAGTTCTTAAATCAAATTCTGATAATGTTTGCGCATCTGTTTCTGAAATAAAGTCTGTTTTTGCCGATACTTCAAAATTTTTGCAAAAACTTGCTTATGAAAAACAATATGCATCAAGAAAAGAATATTTAAAAAATAATTGTATGGATTCTTTCTTGGTGAATTTTGCTCAAAGATATGACGGAAATGTTTTGGCATTATGTAAAGATGCTTATTTATTTGGTCGCTTAAGACCAGAACAAATTAATGGTGAACTTAGTGGTGTAAATAGTAATTTAACAAAAGTATTTAGAGAAAACAAACTTATTCCAAATGATGGAGTTGCTTCTCTTTCATATCTTGATTCTGGTTCTTATGGTGATGTTTTTAAATTGAGTTTATTAGATAAAGATAAAAATAAATTATTTCATGATAAAGTGTTGAAAGTTTATAAATCAAAGGATGATACTTCAAATATGTTGTCTTTTGCTATTGAGGCGTTGCATGAATATGTTGATGGCTTTTCTGAAGCTGATTTTATAAATAAAATGAATGACTTAGGTAAAAATTTTAATAATAGTTTTGATGATAAATTTTTCTCAGATTATTATAAATATGCAAAAAATTGTACAAAGAAAGATTTTGGTTTTATGCGTGACCTCGGTTTTACATACGACTTTCATGGTGTTGCCCCTGAGGGAAATGCTGCAATGTATTTAAAAAAATCTGTTGGACATCGTCTTGCTAATACTGATTTGATTGAACCATATTGTTTCGATATCAAAAATAATTATGCGATTTTAGAAATGTCTGATAGTGATTTAAAAACTAATAAAAAAGTTAATTTTAAAGAATTAGGTGTTACTTGTTTTGATAGTCATACATTTAATTATACAAATGACAAATTGATTGATTACGGCGGATTTAATGTTATTAATTCAAAAATTGTTAATGATAAAGTTGCAAGAAGAGCCGCTAAAAAACAAGCACATACCCCTCAAAAAAAGCAATTTGATTTTCAAAAAGAAATAACTTCTCAAAAAAATTATGATGAGTCGTTGCATTTTAGCGATTGGAGTTTTGACTAGATGAATATTAAATTTCAAAATAATAATGTATCATTTGAAAGTCGTTCTTTAGCCGCAAAGGCTGCTAGACGTACAAATTTGATTGCAAAAAATGCTGCTTATCATAATTTTGATACATCTTTGTCTTCAAAACAAATTTTAAATACTGTTGATAATTTTTCTCAAAAAATTAATAAATTAATGTTGAGAAATGGAATGAACGTTCAAACTGTTCAAGAAGCTGTAAATAATTGTGTCCCAGACTTTTTGAAAAACAAAATTTTTGTAAAAACTTTTGAAAATTGTAAAAATGATTTGATGCATCAAGGTGTTTCTCAAAAAGAT
Source organism: bacterium (assembly GCA_024408705.1). Classification (GTDB taxonomy): domain Bacteria; phylum Cyanobacteriota; class Vampirovibrionia; order Gastranaerophilales; family Gastranaerophilaceae; genus JAKSUT01. The sequence continues at coordinate 7,543 of JAKSUT010000046.1, forward strand.
GCTGAACATAAGTTGAATATTATTGCAGGTATGGAGCAACGTGGAAATATATATTTAAATTTTGAAAAAATGCAAGATTATGATTTTGATCCTATATTTTTCAAACGTACCGCAACTCATGAATTGAAGCATGCGCTAACCGAATTAGGTCATAATACTTCTGTGTATATGAATTCTAGAAAGTTTGCAGATGTCGCAAATTCTAATTTCTTCAATGAATTTGAAAAAGATTTTTATAAATATTTTTATAATAGTGAACCTGTAAATTGCACTGATAAAGATTTATATTCAATTATGAAGGTAAATTCAGAAGAAGAACTTTTTAAAGTTTTTCAGGGTCATTTACATAAAACGGCTAATATTTTGTCTGAAAAAAATCATATAAATAAAAATATGTTAAAAACAAAGCATTTTTATGAATATATGAAACTTCGCGCAAATGATGAAAAAGAAGCATATTTGACAAATAAGGTATTGAAAGAAAATTTCCCTTATCCGCCTGAACATATTGATTCAGAACTTGTTCCAATGTTTTATTCAAAAATGGCTAAATTTTTTGCAAATAAAGCAAAAAAATGTGAAATATTGTAATTTTTTTGTAATAAATTAATGAATTTGAGCAATTTTAAATCTTGATTGTTTTAATTGCGGTATGAAAGTTTTAAGCGCTCAAAATCAAATTTCATTAAATCAGTCTAAATTCCATAATGTTAAACCAAATGTTGTGGTTTCTGATTTTTCTTCTAAAAACAATAACACTGTTATATCAGGTGTTTTGAGTGCTAATTACTTTTCTCCGTCTTTTTCAGGCTTAACTTCTCCTGCATCATTAGAAATTGCAACAAAAAAGATGTATAACGCTATGGGGTGCAATTATTTGTTGCCAAATCAAGTTTGGAGTAAAACAAAAATTTTAGATACTATTTCAAGTTTTGCAGAAAAGTTTGAAAAAGTTATTGATAAATCTTTAGCGAGTCCTGAAACTGCTCAAAAGACTTTAAATTCAATGCTTTCTGAAGATGAGTCAAAGAAGATTATTGTTAAATCTATGAATGATTTGGTAAAAGATTTAAAAGCTGAAGGTATTGATAAAAGAACAATAGATTGTCTTTCTGACTCAGAAGCATTCACTATGAATTTTGCAGATAAAAGTGTTATTTACGCAGATTTTGCAAATGCAAATAAGTCTGAACGTAACAAAGTAGCTTTGCAAAATGGTTTGTGTCACGAATTAAAACACGCATTTACAAGTAATTTTACTAATGTTCATAATATTGATTCTTTTAATTTGAAAAAAGCTAACGCTGTGTGTGATGATGTAGTTGTTTCAAATATGTTTTCAGAAATCGAAAATGCTTTTTCTCTTGAAGTTTCTGAACAAAATGCCGCTCCTGTATTTAAAAATGTATTAATAAATTTAGATATGGATTCAAAAGAAGAATTTATTGATGAACTTAAATTGGTTACAAAAGAAGTTTTAAGCGATTATAAAGCATCTGGTCAATTAAATATTTCAACTCCAGCAGCAAAAAAAGCAGTTTTTTCAGCGTTTAAAAATATTGCCGAAGACGAAAAAGAAGCATATCAATTTAATAATATGTATAGAAAATTTGCGAAAAACCCAGAAAAACCAACTGTTTGGGAACTTGTTCCTGTTTTGTATGAAGAACTTGCAAATTTCTTTGGCGCATTAGCAAAATAGTTTATATTTCAAATTGCAATTCTTTGTCTAACACTCTGTTATCTCTGAAATAGCTTTGATAAATTCTTATATCGTCTATTATATGCATCCATTGTTCAAAATTTTGGTGAAAATCTTTGTTGTTTTTATTTATGTAGTGCATTGTGATAACACCATCAAATGATTTTGCAACTCTAAAAATTTCGCATTGTGACGGAGTGTATTTGTTTTTTGTAATACATCTTGTAACCATTACATTTTCCGGTGTGTATTTTAAATATTCATATTGTTGAGATGAATTTAATAATGTCATTTCATTTATTGATGTTGAAAATATTTGCGATACTGAACGGGCAGAACTTTTGTATGAGTGAAAAAATAACCCTCTTGTCCAATTATTTCTTGACTGACCATTTGGAACATAAAGAAGTATAGCTTCATTTCCTCTTTTTTGATGTAAAACAGGATGCCACATATCATTAGGTGGAAATGGTACAATTACAGTTTCGTATGCAAGTGCCATTTGTGCTATAGAAATTAAAAATATACTAATAGTTAATAAAAGGATTTTTTTCATCAGCTATAATTACCTCAATCTCTGATAACATTTGTTTAATTGTATTCAAAACAGGTCTTTCGCTTTCAAAATGACCTATATCTATTATTATAACATTACTTTCAAGTGCTGTGTGATATTTTACGTCTCCTGTTACAAGAATTTGCGCATTGATGTTTTTTGTATCTTGCAAAAATTCTGTCCCAGAGCCTGCGCAGAATGCAATTCTTTTGATTTTTTGTATGTTTGCGTTGTTTACTATTCTTATTGTATCTAAGTTTAATTTTACTTTTATATTCTCAATAATAGTTTTTAAATCTGTTTCTTGTTCTAAATCAACGTATCTTAAAAAGTCTTCGTGTGATTTTATATTATTGTAACTAAGAGTTTTTATTAGTGTGTTTGTTGTTCCAAAGTCAGCTTTATCTAAATTTGTATGAGCAGAATATATTGGAATATTAACGTTAAAATCTATTGGCACTGCATGTGGAAACAAAAATGGGTGATGTGAAATTATAAGCTCACAATTTTCTTTTTTCGCTTGGTTTAATACATCTTTTGTCAAAGATAGACAAATCAAGACTTTTTTTATATCTTTTGAAAAATCATTTGGAAAAATTTGCCAACCTGAATTATCCCATTCTTCTTGAGACTCTTCTGGTGCATTTGAAGTTAAAATGTTTATTATTTTATCTATTTGCATATTTTTTCCAAAATTTTAAACGCTATTTCATCTTTTGTTGCTTTGTCGATTTTTTCAATATTTCCATTTTTATCTAAGATGTGAATTTCGTTGTAGTCGCTTGAAAAACCTATATCTTTTCTTGAAATATCGTTTGCTATCAGATAATCGCAACCTTTTTTAGATATTTTTTCTTTTGCGTTTTTAAGTAAATTTTCACTTTCTGCGCAAAAACCTATTACTATTTGTTTTTTTGTTTTCTTTTCACAAATTTCTTTTAAGATATCCGGATTTTTTATTAATTCTATTGAAAGAGTGTTTTTTGAAGTCTTTTTCATCTTGTGGTCAGCAATATTTTTTGCTCTATAATCTGCAACAGCTGCCGCCATAATTAAAACATCTGTTTTTTTAAAAGCTTTTTCAACTTCTTTTTGCATTTCTAATGCTGATTTTACTTTTAAAATTTTTATTTGCGGATAATCTGTATTGTTAAAATCTTTTGTAGTGATTAATGTGACTTCTGCACCCATATCACAAGCTTTTTTTGCTAATGATGCTCCCATTTTTCCAGAAGAATAATTTGAGATATACCTTACAGTATCAATTTCTTCTATTGTTCCGCCTGATGTTATTGTGATTTTTTTATTTTTTAATTTTTTTTTTGAATTTAAAATTT
>JAKSUT010000047.1 GCA_024408705.1 bacterium
TGCTTACAAAACACGGTTACATAAAACGTATTGAACTTGATAATTTCTCTAACATCAGAAGAAATGGTATCATAGCGATCGGTTTAGAAGACGGTGATGAACTATGCTGGGTAAAACTTGCAACTGCTAAAGACGAAATCATCATTGGTACAAGTTGCGGTATGGCAATCAGATTCCCAATTCAAGATTTAAGACCTTTAGGCAGAAGCGCAAGAGGTGTTACATCTATGAAACTAAGAACAGGTGATAGCCTAATCGGTTGTGACGTTGTTCCTAGAGATTATGATGCAGACTTATTATTAGTAACTTCTGATGGTTTTGGAAAACGTTCTAAACTTTCTGAATTCAGAACTCAAAACAGAGGCGGTATCGGTTTAATCGCAACTAAATTCAAAACATCTACATCAAGATTAGTTGCTCTTTCAATCGTTGAAGAAAGTGATGAAATAATGCTTGTTACTGCAAATGGTGTTGTTTCAAGATTAAAAGCAGGCGATATTTCTCAACAAGGAAGACCTGCAACAGGTGTAAGAGCTCAAAACCTTGTTGATGGTGATTCAGTTGCATCTGCTACTAAAATCATCAACCCTGATGAAGATGACAACATCTTTATCAAACCGGCTCAACCAACAGAAGAAGCTGCTGACACAACAACACAAACAAGTTTGTTAGAAACTTCAACTGAAACAACAACAGAAGAATAAACATAACAAACAAAATAAAATAAAAAAAGCGTCTGGTTGAAAATCAACTAGACGCTTTTTAATATAACTTTTAAATACTATTGAAGACATTAACCAAATCTGCTATAATAGATTTAGAACTTGCTGATGTGCCTTGTTGAGAGGTTGCGAACACATTGGCAAGTTTTTCTTTTTAATTCAACTTCATGCAATAACTATAAAAAAGATGGCTTGAAATAAATCAAGCCATCTTTTCTTTAATGTTTTTATCAAAAACTAGTCTTTGTATAAAGGAGCTAGTTTTGATTCTTGTTGAGGTATTTTACCTTCTTCGATTGGTAAATATACTCTGTAATCAATGTCACAGAAACAATTATCAATAGATTCAATTTCTGATAATGCAGCTTCATCAATAGAATTTGCATCAATCATATCGCAAATTTTTTCAAATCTATCAACGTGTTCTCTAAATCTATCAGTTGCATAATCTTTTGCTTGCCATGTTGTAATCAAGAAAGGCCAATCTGAACTTTGTAACAACAAGTTTTCTCTAGCCATTTGATTTAAAGCTCTATGCAACAAATTATCTGATGGAATATTTTCATATCTTGAAGCAATTTCTGTAATACGTTTTTCACAAGAATGAATAATTGGCCACATCCATTCTGTCAAATGATTTTGCCATACCCAGAAATGTCCGCCTTGACCCCAAGAAGATTCAGGAATTTGAATAGCTTCTTTTGGTGGATATTTGTGAACATATTCGCCAGCAGTTAATCTTTCAACTTCAGGAAGGTATGTTGCGAATTTTTTAACAACTTGTTTAATAAATTCAACACCTTCAAACCACCAGTGTCCGAACAATTCTGTATCAAATGAAACCATAATCAAACCTTCTTTGTTATTAGCAAGTTTGTAATCGTTCAACATGTGATACAACATTGTTGTATAGTGGTCAGAGTTTTCATTAATTTTATTTAGAGCCAATACTGGATCATAAAGCATTTTGTCACCTAAATCAGTTTTAGATGAAGTTACTCTCCAATAGTGAGCACCTGATTTATCATCTTTTTTGTGGAATTCTCTGAATACACCGTCACCAGGATATCCGTCAGCTGCTGACCAAACTTGGTAACCGGCTCTATCGTTTCTACCCATAACTGCAACTTGTGCATCTGGTAGCCAATAAGCTGAGTAAGTATCATATCCTGTTGCTTCTCTTTCAGGAAGTGGAATGTATTCAATGTTTCCGTAAACACCAATTACACGACGGTTACCTATTGAATTACCACCTTCGATAACGTGTGATTCTGTAAAGAAGTATTCAATGTCGTTGTTTTGAAGTGTAACTTCAATAGCAGGACGCCATTTCTTTTGACCATCTTTACCAACAAATTCATAACCTTGTCTATATGCACATTCAGGTAACCAACAACCACAAGCTTTTTTACCAAACATTCTTTTTGTAGTATCTTGACCAACCTTAAATTGTGCATTTAAGTTATTATCAGTAGCTAACAATGGTGAAAAACCATGAGTAGCACCTGATGTAGTAATTTCAATACATCCTAATTCTTGGTATTTTTTGAAATTACCAATCAAATCACAACCATATTTGTTTACGAAACAATCTTTAATATTGTTAAACCAATCAAAATAATATTTTGCCAAATATTTTAAGTGTTGTGAGTGTTCAACTTTTGGATCTGGATATCTGTCTAAATCTTTTGCAACTGCTGCAATTCTAGCATCCAAATACTTAATAAAACCTTGTTTTAAATGTTCGTCATTTAATTGTTCTGCTAATATAGGGGTAATACCAACTGTTAATTTAGCTTTGATTCCTTCTTCCCATAATTCAGAAATTGCATTTAGCAATGGTACATATGTTTCAGCCATACATTCATAAAGGTTTTCTTCTCCGAAAGGCCACATACCGGCTTTTCTATAGAATGGAAGATGGCTATGTAACATAAATACAAATTGTCCTACTGACATAATTGCCTCCGTTCTTAATATCATTAGCAGTTTAATTATAATTTTAATCAAACTTTATATATATGGTATATCATAAAAATTCAAAAAAAATAATACTTTTGGCTAATTTATAATTTATTTTTGTTACAAATATTCAAAAAACTGTTATTTTTAAATATTTTCAATTTTAAAAATTGCAATTATCCTTAGTTATTGATAAAATTTTTTTAGGGATAGAAAATGTTTTTTCAAGGCGGAATTTCAACTCAAAAAACTGATGCGCTTATTAATGAATACGTCAAATTGATTAATAGCGGAATTTCTGCTTCAAAAATTCTTGTAATTTTGCAAAATTCAAACAGACGACAATATTTTTCAAACAAAGTTTTTGAAAAAATAAATGTTTCTGCAATTGAAAAACCCCAAATTTACTCATTTTATGGTCTGATTTATAACGCAGTAAAAGATAATTGGGCAAAACTTGAAAACATCTTACCCGAAAGTAATTACACAAAAATTTTACCTAACCTTGTTGGACTTGAAGTGTCACAATATTTGTTCAGACAAATAATTTCTCAAATAAAATTTGAAGGTTACAATTCAAAAAAATCATTACTTCATCAACTTTTTAGAAGATACTCTCTTATTGTTCAAAATAATTTGACTGATGAAGACGTAAAATGGAGATGTGAAGAAGTTTTGAAAGAAAGTTTTGCACCTGACGCCAAACTTGCACTTGATAAATTTAAAAAAGAAACAATAAATATGCGAGCTTTTGATTATCTTAGACAAAGTTTAATTTTTAGCTACATATACCAAAACACCGATTATTTCAAAGATATAGAATATTTCATTCTTGATGACGGAGATGAAATCACACCTGCTTGTTTTGATTTCATAAAACATATAAAACCACAATTAAAAAACTTTTTTATTGCATTTGATCCACTAGGTTCAAGCAGAAGCGGTTATTTAGGAGCAGACAAAAACAATTGCGACAATTTAAAAGCATTATTCAATGGAGAAATTCAAATTCTCAAAGAAGAAAGCAAAATGGCTAATAATGCAAAAATTTTGTACGAAAATATCACTGACAAAAAGAATGAAAATCTTAAACGTTTTTCTCTAACTTCTCTTTCAAAGAGAGCAAATATGATAGATTGTTGCATAAACAAAATCACAGAATTACTTAACAAAGGCTTTTTGCCAAATCAAATTGTTATTGTAACACCTATTGTTGATAATATGTTGAAGTTTTGTCTAAAAGAAAAACTAAAAAACAAACTTGAAATACTTTCACTTTCAGGGAGTGAAAAATTATCACAAAATGAAATAGTTTCAACAACTATTTGCATACTAAAACTTGCAAACAATATCCCTGTGTCACAATTTGATATAAGAAACATTTTGCACTTTTTAGATATTCCACTTAAGTATTGTCAAAACATTTTAACAAAATTTGAAACCACACAAAAACTTATAAATTTTGAATTTAACAATGAAGAATACACAAAAAAATATGAAAAATTACTTGAAGTAATAAAAGATATTTCTCAAAACAACAATTATCTTTCTTATCAAATTTACAAAATCTATGAAAGCCTTGTAGATATTAGCAAATACACATCTGACGAAATTACAAAATTCAATTTCTTCATAAAAGAAATCAAAGATTTTGAACAAGTTTTTGAAAACTCTATTCCTAAAGAAAAAATTATCGAACAAGTAGAAAATTCAATTATTTCAGAAAACCCAAACACTCAACTTGAAATAAAAGAACAAGAACTTGTAATTGCAACTCCTCAAAAGATTATCGACAATCAAATATCAAGCAAATTTCAAATATGGCTTGATATATCTTCTGATGAATGGATAAAATGCGACACAGGCCCATTATATAACGCTTGGGTTATGCAAAAAAATTGGGAAAAACCCGAATTTACACTTCAAGACAACCTTGAACTTACTGAAAACAAAACTGCCAGAGTACTTAGAAAATTAACTCTTTGCGCAACAGAAAATATTTTTGCTTACGCAAGTCTTTTTGATGGAAGCGGAGTCGAAAATTTTGGCGGAATAGAAAAATATCTACCTCAAAAAACAAAAGAAAACATAGTAATAAACAAAAAACCTTTCACTCCAAGAGAAGACCAAAAACCTGTTTTGGAATACAAAAAAGGTAAAATGGCAATTTCTGCTGTCCCTGGAGCAGGGAAAACAACAATATTGCTTGAATTAATCATTCAACTTTTAAAAAACAAAATAAAACCTGAAAACATCTTTGTACTTACTTACATGGAATCTGCTGCAAGAAATTTCAGAGAACGAATACAAAACGCAAACCCAGATTTAACACAACTTCCAAATATCAGCACAATTCATGGACTTGCACTAAAAATTTTAAAAGAAAATGAAAATTATGAAAAAGTAGGACTAAACCCTAATTTTGAAATCTGCGATGACTCTCAAAGAGTAACTCTAATCAAAAATATCGGAGATAAACTTCATTTAGCACAAAAAGATATGAACGATTTTGAAAAAGGTGTTTCTGTTCTAAAAATGAACAACCAAAATTCATTAGGAAAAGCCATTGAAATAACAAACATAAAAAATAAAAAACTTACAAAATTTGTTGAATTTTTTAACGAATATCAAAAAACGCTACTAGAACAAAACCTTATCGACTACGACGATATGCTAATTTTGTCAGTTAAACTCTTAAAAAACAATCCAGACATACGCTCTCACTACAAAGATATTTGTGAATATATTATAGAAGATGAAGCACAAGACTCTTCTGCTATTCAACAGGAACTTATTGAAATACTAAGCTCTAAACACAAAAATCTTGTTCGTTGTGGAGATATAAACCAAGCCATCACAACAACTTTTTCTAATGCAGATGTCGAAGGCTTTAGAAATTTCATAAAAACAAGCGCCAAATGTGTATCAATGAATCAATCACAAAGATGTACAAAAGACGTATGGTCACTTGCAAACAAACTTGTTGAATACACAAAAGATAAAGATTCAACAAAAAATGCGTTCTTTGATATTCAGATGAAGCCTGTCGCAGGAAAAAATCCGGAAGAAAAAAATGCCATAAAATGTTTGGCTACACAAAATACATTTGCAGAAAAAAATTACATTTCAAAAACCATCAAAGATATTCTTGTTAAAAACCCTGATGCAACTATCGGAATACTATTAAGAAACAACTTCCAAGTAAATCATTGGACAACAACTATCGGAAATGTAGGACTTAAAACAATTACACGAAGCGAATGTTTAGGACAAAAAGCCGTTTACAGAGTTATCTATGCAATTCTAAAAATAATTCTAAATCCATTTGACAATAACAATATCGCCGAAAACTATAACACTCTTGCAGAATTTGGATTAGTAAAATCAAATTTATTTGAAAAAATAAAAAATTTCAAAACAACATTTGTATCCGCAGATGTTGATGAAATAGAAGATGTTGCACTTGGCAATTTCTATTGGGAAATTATATATTGGCTACATTTTGCAACACTTCCTGTTGAAGAATTAGCAATAAAAATAGGGTTACACTATTTCAAAACAGAAGTTGAAAAATCAAATGTATATTTAATTTCAACACTCATAAAAAGATTGAACGCAAAAAATTTAAAAGAATACCTTGAAAAACTTGATACTCTAGCAAAGAAAAACAATTTATCCGGTTTTAAATTCTTTTCAGAAGAAGAAAAATCAGACAAAGATATTCTCAAAGGAAAAGTTCAAATTATGACACTTCACAAGTCAAAAGGTGATGAATTTGATTATGTTTTCATGCCTGAAATGACAGAAAATAGTTTGCCTTTAAAAATAGAAAACGTAAAACTCTTAGAAAATACCAAATTTATGGAAAACATAAAAGGTTTATCTTCTGAATACAAAGTTAAAACAGAAGAAGAAATGAAAAAATTTATTTTAGAAGAAAATTTAAGACTTATGTATGTCGCTGTTACAAGAGCAAAAAGAAAATTATTTATAAGTTATTCAAAAACTTCTAAAAAATCAGAAGTACCAACACAAAATACTATCGCTGAAATTGCAGGAGGAGCAAGATGATTTTATCTCCACACATGCTAGAAACTTATGAAAAATGTCCTCAAATGTATTATCTAAAATACGTCAAAAATTTTTCATTACCTCAAAAACCTTTTCTTTTTGAAACAGGAGAAAAAATTCACGCACTTGCAAATTATTTTCTAAACAACGAAAATATTTCAAAAATGGAAAAAACTCTCAATGCAAGGGAAAAAGAATATTTTGAATATTTAAAATCATCAAAATATTTTGATTTTGATGTAATAAGTACAGAATATAATTTATCTTGCAAAATCGACAAGTACTGGGTAGGCGGAAGACTTGATGCACTAGTAAAAACTCAAGACAATTCTTACTTTATTTTGGATTACAAAACCGGAGAAATTCCAGAAAACGCAGAAACTTGTTTCCAAACAATTGTATATCTTCTAGCAGTTGATAAGTTTATAAAAGAATATAAATCATTAAAATTTGTCTATTTAGGATTAAAAAATAAAACAGAAAAAATTATTGAACTCACACCTCAAACAAAAAAATCGTTTGAAGAAAAAGTTATAAAAACCTGCAAAAAAATAGAACTAAATGTTTTTGAAAAACGTGAAAATTGTGATACTTGCGAATATAAAAATTTTTGCAATTAAAAATTATTTTAAATATTTTTCAATTTTCAAAACACAATCTTCAGTAGAAATTTTTGCTTTCGCACCATAAGGAACTGTTATTTTTTCTTTTGAATGAGTTATCTTAAACCCTTTTATAATTGGTTTATTTATTTTCTTTCCTATCTCAAAAAATAAATCATCAAAATCTTTTTTACTTGAAATATCCAAAAAATCACCCAACACAATACCTTGAAGATTTTTTGTAAAATCAGGTATATTCAAAAGTTGAGTCATCATTTTATCTATTTTATAAACATCTTCACCTAAGTCTTCTGCAAAGAATATAAATTTTTCTTTTGGAATAAAATCTAATCCGCACAAAGAAACTATTGTAGCAAGATTTCCACCCCACAAAATTCCTTCTGCGCTACCATTTAAATATATTTTTTTTCTTCTATTACAAGGTGTAATTTCTAAATCTGACGAATTTGAAACAATATCAAAAAATGAGTTTACAGTAAACTTTGAAAAATCTTCTAAACCAAAATCACTTTGCACAACAGGAGCATAAAAACTAATCAAATCTGAACGTGTTAAAAACATTGAATTTAAAGCCGTGACATCTGAATATCCTGCAAAAATTTTTGGATTATTTTTTATTAAATCAAAATCTATTTTATCAAGCAATCTTATAGCACCATAACCACCTCTTGCACACAAAATTGCTTTTATACTATCATCTGCAAAAAACTTGTGAAGCTCTTGTACTTTTTCTTCATCACTTCCTGCTAAGTAACGATTTTTTGAAAAAATATTTTTAGACAAAACAACATTATAACCGTCATCTTCAAATCTTTTTTTTGCACGTTCTATGCATTCTTTAGATTTCACAACCCCAGAAAGCGCAATAATTGCGATAGTATCACCTTTTTCAAGTTTTTTAGGTTTTAATTTATTCATGGTATAATCATCATATAATAAATTTCGACAAAGGTAAATAATGAGCGAAAACTATATTCCACTATACAGAAAATATAGACCACAAAATCTTAAAGAGATAGTAGGACAAGAGCATATCAAACATGCTCTATCAAGCGCTATTGAATTAAATAAATTTTCTCATGCTTATCTTTTCACAGGACCAAGAGGAACAGGTAAAACTTCAACTGCAAGAATTTTAGCAAAATCTCTAAACTGCCAAGAAGGTCCTACTCTTACACCTTGCGAAAAATGTCCAAGTTGTTTGAACATAAAAAATTCAAACCCAATTGACGTTATAGAACTTGACGCAGCAAGTAACAGAAGTGTTGAAGATGCACAAAACATTCTTGAAAAAGTACAATATGCACCAGTGAACGGAAAATTCAAAATATATATAATAGACGAAGTTCACATGCTAACTACACATGCTTTTAATGCATTATTAAAAACATTAGAAGAACCGCCAAAAAATGTTATATTTATTCTTGCAACAACAGAACCTCACAAAGTTCTTGAAACAATAATCAGCAGATGCCAAAGATTTGATTTTAGAAGAATTACAACTCAAGACATTGTAAATCATCTTAAATATGTTTCTGAACAAGAAAAAATCAACATTGAAGAAGATGCTCTATTCACTATTGCAAAAAATGCGTCAGGCGGAATGAGAGATTCTTTGAGTTTGCTTGACCAACTAAGTGTTTTAAATGGCTCTAAAGCTATCACAACAGAAGATGTTAACTCTCTTTTAGGAAGATTATCTTTTGACACATTAAAACAACTTACTGATTTCATAGTAAATTCTGATGCCGAAGGTGGTATCGAATACATTGAAAAAATTTATAACAACGGAAATGAGCCAACTCAAATTTTAACAAATTTACTTGCATACTTAAAAAATTTATTAATCATAAAAAATTGTCAAAAAGAAGATTTATTGCTTGATTTAACACTTTTAAGCAAACCTCAAATTGATGATATAAAAACTCAAATCAAAAATCTTGAAACACATCAAATAACATTTTTAATTGAAAGAACATCTTATTACATAAAAGAAGTTAAAAACACGACAAATCAACATTTATGGTTAGAAATAGCAATTATAGATTTGGCAAATCTTACTCAAAACACTACCCTTGCTGATTTGCAAGAAAGAATAACAAAACTTGAAATGGGTGAAGTTGCAGAACTTCCTCAACACACATACAATGTCTCTGCTCCAAAAGTTTCAGCACCTAAACCACAACCTGAAAAGATAGAAACAAAACCAGAGATAAATAAAGAAATTAAAGAAGAAACCAAAGAAGAAGTAGTAGCGACAAACAATATTGAAGAAGCAAAAGAAGAAACAATGCCGCTATCAAAAGTTTCTAAACCTGCAAACAACGATTTAAAAGAACTTTGGATAAGTCTATTGCAAAACATTTCAAGCTCATCAGCCGTTGCACTGCTATCACAACATACAAAACCTGTTGAAATTTCAGAAGAAAACATCATTATTTCTTGCAAAGAAATTTTCTTCAAAATATTGAGTAGCGAATCTAAAAAAGCCGCTATTGAAGAAGGAGCAAGAAAATTATTCAACAAACCGGTAAAAGTAGAAATACAAACTTCATCAGCGCAAGATTTTGCCGAAGAAAAAAAAAACATAACAGTTAAACCTGCAAAATCTTCTCCAAAACCAGTTCAATCAGAAGAAGAAAAAAACGAAGAAAATTTTGATGAAAATGAATACATTGATTATGAAATAGCAAAATCTCAAGCGCCTACAAATTCAGCACAGTCTGACCAAGTTTCAATGGTAATGAAACTTTTTAACGGAAAAATGATGGGTTAAATTTCATCTTAAACTGTTTAAAACCCTTATAAGTTAAAAATTTTAAGCGAATTTACTTAATAAATGTTATATTTAGCAATATTTTCTTGAAGTTTAAATTAGTCCCTGATAAACTTTTAAAGTAAAGACATATTGAAAGGGATATTTAAAAATGGTAATGGAAGCAACTTATCCTTCATTAGAAAGAGCAATTGACCCAACTCATGATATAAAACTATTTGCTGGTCGTTCTAATCCAAAATTAGCACAAGAAATAGCAGATTATCTTGGAACAACAGTTGGACCAATGGTAATAAAAAATTTCGCTGATGGTGAAATTTATGTTCAAGTACAAGAAAGTGTTAGAGGTGATGATGTATTTATCGTTCAACCTTTATGCAATCCTGTAAACGACAATTTGATGGAATTATTAATAATCATAGATGCTTTTAAACGTGCAAGTGCAAAAAGCATTACAGCAGTAATTCCTTATTACGGATACGCAAGACAAGACAGAAAAACATCTGGTCGTGAAGCTATCACCGCAAAACTTGTTGCAGACTTATTAACAACAGCTGGAACAGACAGAGTTTTGGCAATGGATTTACACACAGGTCAAATTCAAGGTTTCTTCAACATTTTGGTTGATCACATTTTCTCAACAAACATACTTGTTGATTACATCAAAAAATTGAACTTAAACCCTGATGAACTTGTTGCAGTAAGCCCTGATACAGGTGGTGTTGCAAGAA
>JAKSUT010000048.1 GCA_024408705.1 bacterium
GACTTAGAAGAAGAAAACAAAATCAAAATTGCAATTGTTGGACGACCTAATGCTGGAAAATCTTCTATCGTAAATGCTCTTTTAGAAAAAGAAAGAGTTATTGTTTCGGATGTTTCAGGAACGACAAGAGATAGCATCGATTCTTACATAACTTACAAAGACCAAGAGTTTATTTTAGTTGATACTGCAGGAATCAGAAAAAAATCAAAAGTTGATTTTGGTGTAGAAATGTTTGCAGTTGATAGAGCAATAAGAGCAATCAAAGATTGTGATATAGCAATTTTAGTAATTGATGCAAAAGAAGGACTTGCAGATCAAGACAAAAAAATCGCATCTACCATTATTGAAGCAGGTAAAGGTATTGTTATTGCAGTAAACAAATGGGATTTGGTAGAAGAAAAACAATCAAACACATTAAATAAATTCAATAAAAAATTAGAACAAGACATTCCATTTTTAAGTTTTGCACCAAAAATATACATAAGTGCATTAACAAAACAAAGAATTACACAAATTTTTGATAAAACAGTTGAAGTATATGAACAAGCATCAAAAAGAGTTGCAACCGGTATTCTAAACAAAGTTATAAATGAAGCCTACGCAATGAATCCACCTTCAACAGTTAAAAATAAAAAATTAAAAATATTATATTCATCTCAAATAAATACAAAGCCACCAACATTTGTTTTATTTACAAACAATGGCGACCTTTTGAAAGACCATTACAAACGCTATATTGAAAACAAATTAAGAGAAGCTTTTGGATTTTTTGGAACTCCGATTAGAATTTCCGTTCGTGAACGTTCAAGCAAAAACAAAAAATAAAAAGTCATGCTTTTTTGTTGTAAAATAGAAAGCATGGAAATTTCGGAAGTTAAGCAAATTTGGGAAAAAGTAAAAGAGGAACTAGAATCAATAGTCCCTGAATCAACTTTTGAGCCTTGGATAAAACCACTTGTACCAATTAGTTATGAAAATGGTGTATTTACCCTTTTAACAGGTCATTCTATCGCAAGACAATTTATTAAAAATCAAAACAGCGATATTATTGAAACTTTTAAAAAAAATTTAAACGATTTTATCAAATATGAAATTATTTATGATGAAAAATTAAAAGAAAAATTTGAAAAAGAAGAACAAAAAGAAAAAAGAAAAATCGAAAAAGCAAAAGCTGATGCTCTTCCAGATAGCCTTTCTACAATGCGTTCTACAAATTTAAATTTAAAATTCAAATTTGAAAATTTCGTAGTAGGCCCAAATAGTGAAATTGTATTTAAAGCAGCACAACAAGTTGCAAAAAATCCGGCACAAAAATACAATCCACTTTTTATATACGGAAATTCAGGTCTTGGAAAAACCCACTTGCTACAAGCAATTGGACATTATGTGATTTTTAATAATCCAAAACTAAAAGTAAAATATGTAAAAACTGAAGAATATGTAAATGACTATATCTTAAATGCAAACCAAAAAACTACTGACAGAACATTAAACATGGACAAATTCAGAAGAAGATATAGTAACGTAGATATTTTATTAGTTGATGACATTCAATTTTTAGAATCAAAAGGAAAATCTATTGATGCGTTTTTCCAAACATTTGACGCTCTTTACAACAAATCAAAACAAATTGTAATTGCATCAGATAGACCACCAAAAGAAATTCCTACACTTCCAGAAAGACTTGTATCGCGTTTTGAAAGAGGACTTACACTTGAAATCACACCACCTGATTTCGAAACCCGTACAAAAATTCTAAAAAACATGGCAATTTTAGATAATTTTACTTTACAAAACGACGTAATTTCACTTATTGCTACTAATTTTAAAAAGAATGTTAGAGAACTTGAAGGTGCTTACAATAAATTAAATGCTTATGCTAATTTAATGAACACAAAAATTGATGTTGCAAATGCAACAGAAATTTTGAATATTAATTCATCACATAAAGAAATTACTATCGAAACTATAACAGATGTTATCTGTGAAAAATTCAATGTGACATTAAAAGAATTGCAAAGTTCTTCAAGACAACAAGGCATTTCTTACCCTAGACAATTAGCAATATATCTTGCTAGAGAAATTTTAGATTTAAGTTACAAAGAAATAGCTACATTCTTTAAAAAACAACACCCTACAATACTTTTTCATTACGAAAAAATTAGAGATAACAGAAAATTAAAACCAGAATTAAACAATTCATTATCAGAACTTGAAAGAAGGATAAAAGAAAATGAATAATGACATTATTCTTGCACAAATTAGTACATTACCCTGCGCTGTTGAAAAAAACACACAAAAAATAATTGAAATTATAGAAAAAGCAAAAGATAATAGCATAATTATCTTTCCTGATTTAGCTCTTACAGGTTCCCACGTAGAAGATGTTTTGGAAAGATTTCCTTTCATCATAAAACAAAACGAAGAAGCAATAAAAAAAATCACTCAAAAAACATCATCAAAAACCATTATTTTAAGCTACATAAAAGAAGAAAATGATTACTTTACTTCTGCTTACGCAATAATTCAAGATAAAAAAATCAAAAAAATAATTTTGGAAGATGAAGCAGATAACATAGTAGAAATTTATGGAAAAAATTACTTAATTTCTTTTTCTTCATTTGAAAACATTGAAAAAGCAGATGCAATAATCAATATAACACCAACTCTATCAAGAACAGGTGCTGAATTTGAACGCAACGAAACTTTATTAACAGTAGCTCAAGTTTATAAAAAACCTTTGATTTACGTAAATCAGGTTGGTGCAATTGACAATTTTTCCTATGATGGAGCAAGCAGAATTTATAACGAAAAAGGTGAAATTATCGCAAGAGCAAAATCATTTGAAGAAGATATTTTAATAACTAATTTAGAACAAGGCGGAGAAATAAACCCACTTCCAAAAGGCTCTGAAAAAACCGCTGAAAAAGAAAATTTTTCAATTGATTATTCAGATGATTTAGAAAGAACATACAAAACAATAATCCAAGCAACACGCAGCTATTTCAAAACTTGTGGGCTTAAAAGAGCAATTTTAGGACTTTCTGGCGGGCTTGATTCTACCGTTTGTGCAGTAATTCTAACCGACGCACTTGGGAAAGAAAATGTTTTTGGAGTAAGTATGCCGTCAAAAATCACAAGCAGTGAAAGTAAAACTGATGCAGAAAAACTTGCAAAAAATTTAGGAATAGGTTTTTCAACAATTCCTATTGCAGACTTAATAAAACCTTTTAACGAAGCCGTAGAACCTTTGATAGAAGATACTTCAAAACATTTTGAAAATGCAAAATTAGAAAAATCTTATGCTCAAGATAATATTCAAGCAAGAACAAGAGCAACAATTCTTTTTGGACTTTCAAACGAATTTGCATCTTCAATACCGATTGCAACAAGCGACAAATCAGAATCTTATATGGGTTATGCAACAATAAACGGTGATATGTCTGGTGGTTTTGCACCAATCAGTGATGTTACCAAAACAAAACTTTTTGCACTTGCAAGATGGATGAACGAAAACAGAAAAGAAAAAAATGCTATCCCAGAATCAATTATCTTGAAAAAGCCAGGAGCAGAACTTGCGATAAATCCAAAAACAGGAAAACCATTACAAGCAGAAGAAGCTCTTATGCCTTATGAATTTTTAGATGAAATCATTTGGAGAATAGAAGAAAAAAGTCAAACTTATTCACAAATGCTAAAAGAAAAATTCTTTTATGAAGAAAAAAATGATATTTCAAAAGAATTAAAAACAGAATGGCTAGACAAATTTTTCAACCGAATGAGTAAAGCACACTACAAAGGTTATATTATGCCGCCATCTGTAATTGTTGATAGTCATTCAATAAATAAGGCTGAATATTTTCAACCAATTACTACATGTCAGATTAATTACAAATACTAAAAAACTCAAATAATTTGTAAACATCTTGAAATTTTAGGATTTAAGTAGTAAAATTTAAAAGATTTTTAGAATTAATACAATAAAGAGGATTATATTTATGAAAATACATATGCAAATACTTATTGCGCTTGGTTTAGGACTTAAAAGAAACTGGCATATTTTCTTCGGATTAATAGCTGGTATCTTCGTAGGTATCTTTTTACATAGCCATCAAAGTGCATTAGTATCAAACATTTTAGTTTTCATTGGTCAATTATTTATTAGATTAATTCAAATGGTTGTTATTCCATTGGTAATATCTGCAATAATAATCGGTATTACAAGTGTTGGGGATAACAAACAACTTGGAAAATACGGTACAAAAATGATTTTGTACTACGGTATTATAACAGTTATAGCTGTTACAATTGGTGCGGCTTTTTCTTTAGCATTGAGACCTGGTGATGGTGCAGCTCAATACATCAATTCAACTTCTGCAATCGAAGTTCAACACCAAGTAGCAAGCACAATTGAAGCTCAAAAAGGAAATATGCTAAATATTTGTTTGAACTTCATACCTAAAAATCCTCTTGAATCAGTAGCAAAAGGTGAAATGATACCGATAATTGTATTTGCATTAATCTTTGCAGTTGCACTTGCAAAAGTTGGTGAAATCAACAGACCTGTCGTTTCATTCTTTGAATCTGTATTTGCGGCAACAATGAAAGTTACCGACTGGATAATGTATTTTGCAGCTCCAGGGGTATTTGCATTAACTGCAACCGCTATTTCAAGTTTTGGTATTGACGTATTCCACAGTATATCAAGATATTTACTGGTATTGGCAATATGTTTTGCAATTCAATTCTTTATTGTTTATCCAGTATTCTTAAAAATATTTTCAAAAGTTCCTGTTATTATGCTTTATACAGCAATGGCAGAAGCAATGATGGTTGCATTCGGAACAGCAAGTTCTTCAGCAACATTACCTTTGACTATTGCTTGTTGCGAAAAAAGAGGTATTTCTCACAAAATTTCAAGTTTTGTACTTCCTCTAGGTGCAACTCTTAACATGGACGGAACTGCAATATTGCAAACAGTTGCTGTAATTTTCTTGGCTCAAATGTATGGCGTACATCTTGGACCTTTTGTAATTATTCAAATTTGTTTCTTAGCAATTGTTGCTTCTTCAACATCTGCAGGTATTCCAGGAGCAGGTTTAATTACAATCGCACTTGTATTAAACGGTCTTGGTCTAAGTCCTGAACAACTTGTTGCAGGTTTTGCATTATTATTTGCATTAGAAAAACTTACAGATATGTTCAGAACTATTTTAAATATCACTTCAGATGCTGTTGTTGCAGCCGCTATTGCTGACAACGAAAACGAAATAAATTACGATTTATTGAACAATCCTGAAGGTTACAAGGAAATTATATAAAATGACTAACAATAACTTTGTCATTGGATTTTGGGGATACCCTAATCCTGATACCGTCTTGGATTTAAAACAAAAATATCCAAATGCTCAATGGATTGATTTAGATATTGATTTTGGACATGCTGAAACAAATATTCTACCTGATGCGTATTGCAAAATTATAAAAAACATTATAAATAACACAATGACATTAAAACCAAACATCATAGTTGCAACTATTGGTAAAGACAAATGTGATAGTGGTTGGTATGCTGCAAAAGTTTTAAGAGAAAAAGGTTTTAACGTTATTGAAAGTATATTTGAAGACACAAAAAACAAAAAAGCAACACCTATATCAGAAAGTAATTTGCCACTAAAAGAAAAAATTGAAAAAATTACTGCAAATATTATTACTCCAAAAGAAGAAACTAATTTAATAAAATGCAAACCTCAATTTGGTTTCTGGGGTGTTCCACCAAATGATTTAAGCATACTTGAATTATTTCCTAATGAAACTCACGTTTTTGGTTGGACAAGATGTGTAGAAGCTGGAGTGCCGGCAGATATTGAACTTGAAATGTTTGTTGAAAAAAATATTCCGACAGTATTTTACTCACAAGCTTTTTGTGCAAAATCTCAATTAGCAAAAATGTTGGCAAATAAATATAACGGTTTATACATTGATATTGACGATTACGCAACAAATTCAATCAAAGCTAAAATCGAAGCATTTATAAAATTAAGATAATAAAATTTATATATTAAATTTTAATTGAATTTTATTATGCTATTATTATTATATGAAGTTTTATCTAGATGCTGGAACAACATATTCAAAAATAATTTGCGATTCACTATTAGACAAAAATAGTGAAATTTTTTCTGCAACAACACAATATTTTGAAAAAGATAACAAAACTTTTTTTATAATACCGACAAAAAAATTAAAAATATTAAATCTTGAATATGAACGTACATGCGGACACATGGGAAAAGGATGTTTCCACGAAAACGAAATTGTCGCACTTGCAAAAGGCTCTCAAAAATATATTCAAAAAGATGCAACAATTTTGGATATGGGAAGCAGAGATGTAAAATGGATAAAATTTAAAAACGGAAAATTTAAAGATATGGATTGGAATACATCATGCGCAAGTTCAACAGGCGCAACTGTCGAAATGCTTTTAAAATTCTATGATGTAAACATTGAAGATTTGAATTACTGCAAAGAAAAATTTCCTATAACTTGCGGTGTATTTGGACTTGAAAAGATTATGGACGATATTTCAAAAGACATTGAAGCAAAAGATGCCATTTCTAAATTTATACACGGAATTGCATACAATGCTTGGAATTTCGCTAAAAAACCTGAAAAAATTTATCTTTCAGGAGGTTTTTGTGATAACAAATGTTTTTGTGATAGTCTTAAAACATACTGTGATGTAGAAATTCTAGGTAGATTTATTTTATGTGAAGGACTAATGAATGACTGATTTAATATTTAACCCCGCAATTATCTCAATTTTAACACTTTGTATCCTTTGCGTATGTAAAGTAAATGTTCTATTATCAATACTTATTTCTACAATAATAGCCGGACTTATAGCCGGAATGAATTTGACAGATATAATGAACACTTTTATTTCCGGTATGGGAGGAAATTCTGAAACAGCATTAAGTTACATTTTACTTGGAACTTTCGCAGCTGCTATGACATATATTGGTTTTACTGATTTAATATCAAGAAAAATAACTGATTTTGTCGGCACGCAAAAATATATTTTACTTGCCATAATTTGTTTAATGGCAATAATGTCTCAAAACATAATTCCAATACACATAGCTTTCATTCCAATAATTATCCCTGCGTTAATACCTACTATGAATACGCTCAACATAGACAGAAGAGTAATATCATGTGTTTTAGCTTTCGGTTTAAAAATGCCATATATTGCTATACCTGCTGGTTTCGGTTTAATATTCCAAAACCTTGTTGCAGATAACATGACATCAAACGGAATGGAAATTGCACGTTCTGAAATATGGAAATACAACTGGATTTTAGGACTTGGAATGACTGTAGGACTTTTGATTTCAATATTTATCACATATAGAAAACCAAGAAAATACAAAGATATTAAAATTGAAAAAGAAGTTATCGAATGCGAAAAATTCAATAAAAGCCACTATATCACTCTTTTTGCAGCAATAATGACTTTTGTTGTTCAAATTTGGACAAAATCATTACCACTTGGCGCACTTGTTGGTTTAGGAATAATTTTTAGTTTTAAAGCAGTAAAACATTCAAAAATGGATAACCTTATAAATGAAGGTGTTTATCTAATGGGTTATATTGCATTTGTAATGCTTGTTGCAGCAGGATTTGCAACTGTTTTAAAAACAACAGGCGGCATAGATAACCTTATAAACTCAATTGTTCCTGTTTTGCCTAATTGCAAAATTTTAACTGCTTTTATTATACTTATTATCGGACTTTTCATAACAATAGGAATAGGTACTTCTTTTGGGACAATACCAATTTTAGCAGTTTTAATCGTACCAATATGTGCAAAATTAGGATTTAATATTCCAGAAACAGCTATTCTACTTTCTGCTGCCGCAGCTCTTGGAGATGCAGGCTCACCTGCCTCTGACACAACTCTTGGTCCTACCGCAGGTTTAAATATCGACGGACAACACAACCATATTTCAGACACCTGTATTCCAACATTTCTACACTACAATACAGCCTTGATAATATTTGCAATTATTGGAATTTGGATATTTTAAATGAAAAACACACAAACAGGTAAAATTGGAGAAAAACTTGCAAAAGAATTTCTTGAAAAACAAGGATACAAAATTCTTGAAACCAATATCCATTTTTCAAGAAATTGCGAAATTGATATCATCGCACAAGATAAAAACACAATCGTATTCATAGAAGTTAAAACACGCTCATCTAGTACCTGTGGCTCTCCACTTGAAGCTATTACTAAAACAAAATTTAACAACATAAAAACAGGTGTTTTTAACTATTTACAAGAACATAAATTCAAAAAATTCAGAATCGATGCAATTTCAATAATTTTAAAACCAGAAATATCAATAAAACATTTGAAAAATATATCAATGTAAATAAAAAAGAGCGGTTTTTGAAAATTCAAAAACCGCTCTTTCTCTACATAAATATTTAATTTTACTTAATTGGTTCATTGTGACGAATTTCACGAACTAATTTTTCTATAATTTTCATAGATGGTTCGCCGTTTTCATCTTGAACTAATTCAATATTTGTTCTTTTCAATGCTTTTTCTGCAGCTGATAATTTTGAATCATGCATAATTTCATAGTTTTTCATTAATGTTTTATATATTTTTTCACTATTTCTAACAGTTTCACCATTAATTTTAATTGCTAATGGACTGTTAAGTCTAATACCATCAGCTTTTATTTGACCACCAGCAGCACCGCCGTGTCCACCACCGTTGAACAATGAAGCGATTAATTCTGCATATATTGTACCTTCTACTGAACGGAAAGAAAATCTCAAAGCATCAGAAGTTGAACGTTTACCTTCTGTATTTAATTCGCCTTTACGTTCATTTTCGCAAATAAATACTGCTATTTTATCTTCGTCATAAGGTCCAGGGCCTTCGATTTCTTCAAAACTTTTTTTAGAACTTGAGCTCATACCATTTTGAAGTTCTGAGGCTCTAAAATCACCCATTACTTCTGAATATTTGAATGAGTTTTGAACATCTAAAAATCCTGTTTCAGGTTCTTTTTGTTGTGCAATTTCTAAAACATCTTGCATTTGCTCATAAGTAGCATTTACAACACCAAGACCGATAGATTTATTTTCATATTTGAAATTATTTGCAATTTCTAACATTTTTTCTCTAGCAGTTGGTTCTATTGTACCATCTGGTTTTTCATCGTTAATATCGTATGAAATATTGTCACGCATCCATTTTTTATCAATAGCACCTGATGTTAAATTCATCATCCATTTTGAAATACCTTCAGGTAAGAAATTTGGACGATTTCCTACAGGAACATGATTACCATGTTTATCAACAATATCTTCTGGAACTAAGTTTGCAGTTCTACCAAATCCGCCTGTATCAGTCCAAATACCTGTAACAAATGCTGCAACTGCGGCATTCAATTTGTTTACATCAAACTTATCTGTATTCATTGTCAAAATTGTATTATCTGGATTTAAAGGATTTGTTTTTGGTGAAAGTTTTGAAGCGATAATTGCAGCTTGTTCACAAGCAGCAGGTACACGTTCTGCAACCCAAGCCAAGCTATTGTTAAAAATGTTTTTCATATCAACACCAGTAGATTCTTTTGCATTAGCCCATTCTTCTTCTTTGTATGGATGGTGATCAATATAAATTGCTTGTTTTGCATCTTTAATATAATCTTTAAAACCTGCTGAAAATCTTGTTGGAGTCGGAATATCCATTAATACAACTACGTCGTATTTTTGATTTTTATCCAACAACAATTCAGGATCAGTTGCTTTTTGTAATGAAGTTTTTAAACCATTTATAATAGCTTCTGGAGCACCTTTTTCTTCTGCTCTTGCTATTTCTTCTGTCAATAAATTGATTTTTTCTTGAGAATATGGATGTTTTACAGCTTTATCAATACCAGGTAATTTGTGTCGGAACAAACCTGTAACTTCATCATCTACTGCGCAATCAATATGTTTGTCAGGATGAACCATATCCATTGAATTTTTTAAGCCTAAGATACAACCTAATGTATCACCATCAGGTTTGCAGTGACCGATTAACAAAATATTTTTGTTTTCAGGATTATCTAAAACATCAACGATTGAATTAACTGCTTTTTCCATTTTTTGTGCAGCTTCAATACCATTATCTTTTTCTTCAAATTTCAAAATTTCATTTAATACATCACGAGTTGTTGATGGTGCTTGATAGAAAAATGCTTTTTTAGAAGCTTGTTCATCATTCAAAATTTCATCAAATGCTTCTTGAGCTTCTTCTGGAGAATTACCTTTATAAAGTAAATTTACTCTTAAACCAATTGTAGAAGCACCTTTTGTGTTTCCTGCGATTACGTTTGATAATTCAAATTCATAATTTTTTGAATCATTTTCCAATAATGGAATTAAGAAAGGAGCAATTTCAGCAGGAACTCTACCGATTTCACCTACATCAGGAGAAATTAATTTGATAGCTTTTTCACTTAATTTATAATCTAATACTTGTCCATCTTTCCAAAGACCATTTGCAAGTTTGTTAATAGCATATACGGCACCAGTTTTTAATTTTTCTGGATCCATGTTATGTTGGAAATTTTTTACACCTTGAACACGCATTTGAATTGCAGGTTTAAAAATTTCTGCTGTTTTTGGAATATTACCAAAAGAAACAACTTTTATATAATT
>JAKSUT010000049.1 GCA_024408705.1 bacterium
AATAAACGCCCCACATTGTCATTGTTGCAAAAACATTTCTTCCTTGTAAGAAAAGATCAAGCCATAAAATAAATGACAATACATTTACAACTATCCACATGTGCCATTGTTCAACTTTTCTTGTAACAGTAAAGTACATTCCTAATATTGATAAAATAGTTGTTATAGAATCTAAAATTGGATTTACGTCTTTGAATATTTTTAAAATATATGCAAAAATCACACAGACAATAGTCGCTATCACATAAGTAATCGTTCTTGCTTTTAAAGATAAAAAAGATTTTATAATTTCGGCTGAATCTTTTTTTAGATTTTTTCGCCAAGAAAATATTCCTAAAACTTGCATTGGAATGTAATAAAACATATACAAACACGCATTTCCAAATAGCGAATGTTTATATGACAAATAAACATAGCAAAAAGAGCCAATGAGTCCTATATAATAACAAATAATTCTGCCTTTGCCTGCTAAAAATGTATATGCAATTCCACAAATTGCTGAAAGAAGTGCTATTGGAGAATCTTTCAAACAAATTGAGCAAATAAAAATAAGTAACAAAACTAAAGGGAAACCAACTATTTCGGCTTTACTCCAACCTTCAAATTGAGATTTTAAAAAGGTTATAAATTTCATACCTTAATTATATTTTCAAACTTTAAAAATTGTCAATTTCAATTTACTTTTGTTTTTGTATGTTGTGTAATAGTAAAAGAAATGAAAATACAAAATAATAACAATCCAATATATAAAAATCCAAATTTTTCAGGCTTTTTAGATAACAAAAAAGTTTTAAAAGGACTTGAATACATCGCTGACCATAGTGCAACTTTTATTGCTGGCACAGAACTTGCTGGGGCTTTGTTGTTGCGTCCTGTGTCAATTAGTTTAACCCCAAAAACTAAAAAAGAAAATAAAAAATGGGCAATTTCAAAATCTGTTGCATCAGGCGTTATTAATTTTGCATTAGTAAAAACTCTTGCAACTCCAATTGAAAACGCGATTAAAAAAATTTCTGCTCAGCCTGAGAAATTTTTATCTAAAAAGTCTATAAAAAATTTAAAAGGGAATTCAACAAAACTTGCAGAATCAAATAATTTTAAATTTTTAGCACATTCATTTAAAATCGGTACAAATATCCTAGCAAGTTTTCCAAAAACTCTTTTGACCGTTGGACTTATGACAATTGTTGCCGATAAAATTTTAAATAAAAAACAGGAAAACAAAGCATCAAATACTCCTAATTTTAAAGGAAAACTTACTGACACATTATCAAAAAAAATAGCCAAAGTATTTGACAAAAAAGGACTTCAAGATTTTTCAAAAAAAGTTAGCGACAAAAATTTTGATGACCTACTTTTATATGCAAAAGACACTCTTCTAACAACTCTTTTTTCTATCGAAACATTGAAAAATAAAAAAATAGAAAAGAAAAATAAAAAACCTCTAATAATAAATTCAGTTGTTTCAACAGGTTTGGCGATAATAAGCAGTATGACCATTGAAAAAGTTCTCGATAAACCAATACAAAAAAGCATTAATAATTTCAAACAAAAACATTTAAACGACGCTAAACTTCACAAATACGTTGAAGGTTTAAATTTGGCACGCAGCACATTTATTCTTGCGATAATATATTACGGAATAATTCCTATAATATCAACTTTCGCAGGCGAAAAATTGTCTAAAGAAAAATAGGATTATAAATGTTGTTCTGCGTAATTAACGGCTTCTTCTTTTGAGTAAAAGACATTTTTATCGCCTAAAACATTTAACACACCCAATTGTTCAAGTTTGTTTGTAATTTTTTCATTATTAACAACCAACAAAACTTCTGTATCTTTATCTTTTGTACGAGCAATCATATCTTCTAAAGCAAAAGATGCTGATATATCAAGGTTTAAGACATTTTGACAATTAATTATTAAATATTTGGTTTCTAATACATCATCAATTGTTGATAAGAATTGAGAAGATGAGCCAAAGAATAAAACACCTTGAATATCAAGTGTTCTAATAGCATATTTAGATTTAGTTTCAACACTGTCATCATCAGTATCTTCAATTTTGTGAGTATCATTTATTTCAATATTAAATTGTTGAGCAACACTTATAGCAAAAAGTATTGAAGAAAGAACAATACCTGTTGCAACGGCAAAAATCAAATCGTAAAATACAGTAACGAAGAAAACCCAAACCATTACTGCCAAATCTCTTTTTGGAGAATTTCTAAGTACTTTTAAGAATTTATAATCAACAATATCAACACCAACTTTTATCAAAATCCCTGCTAAAACAGCTGATGGAATATTTTGAGCAAGTGGAGCAGCACCAATTAAAATAACTAATAAAAATAATGAATGAACAATACCTGAAATTCTTGTACGACCACCTGCTTTAATATTTACGACTGTACGCATAGTAGCACCAGCACCTGCAATACCGCCAAACAAACCTGCAACAATGTTTCCGATACCTTGTCCGATTATTTCTTTATTTGATTTATGTTTTGTTTTAGTTACTGAATCAGCAACCAAAGATGTTAAAAGCGAATCTACACATCCAAGAATTGATAGAGTTAGTGCAATAGGGATAAGAGTTTTAAGCACATCCCAAGACACCATTGGCAAACTTAAACTTGGAAGTGATGCAGGAATATCAGAAATTGTTTGAACGTTAAATCCTAATACAATGCTTAAAATAGTTACAATCACTAATGCTGTTAATGGTGCGGGTACAAATCTTTGCCATTTTTTAGGCATAAAAAATACTATTGCCAAAGTTATTGCACCTAGCAAAAGAGAATGAAGATTTGTATTTTGTAAAGAAGTAATAGTTTCTTTCAAAGAATTTATGATGCTTCCGTTTGATGGAAGTCCTAAAAGTGGGTTTAGTTGAAGAATTATAATAATCATACCAATTCCACTCATAAAACCTGATATTACAGGGTATGGAACATATTTAATTAAATTTCCTAGTTTGAATAATCCAAAGAGAATTTGAAATAAACCTGCAAGGATAATTGTCAAAAACACCGCTTGAATGTTATTTGGATGAGTAGCGATAATCCCTGCGATAACAACTGTCATTGGTCCTGTTGGACCAGAAACTTGTGTTGGAGTACCACCAAAAAGTGCGGCAAAAAATCCTAAAAAGATTGCGCCGTACAAACCTGCGGCAGCACCTGCGCCTGATGCAACACCAAACGCCAAAGCAAGAGGTAGAGCAATTACACCTGCTGTAATACCACCGAAAATATCACCTTTTATATTCCAAAAAATATTTTTCTTAGAGTTTTCCATTTTTCCTCACCAAATTTGTATATATAGTGCAAATATTGAAATATTTGCAATTTTCAAATAGTATTATAACATACAAAAAAGAATTTAATAATAAGTCGATGTGTTGGAATGGTAGACAAGCATGCTTGAGGTGCATGTGGTGAGAGCCGTGGGGGTTCAAGTCCCCCCATCGACAAATAAAAAAATTTAGACTATAATCTTAAATCTTTTTATATATCGATAGGATTTTTTATATGAATAGAATTAATTCCCTCACCGGATTAAAAATAATTTCTTTATTAGGTATATTTTATTGGCACAGCAATTTACCAAAAAATAACATTGATTTTGGTGCTAGGTTGTGCGAAATATTTTTTGTCGTTTCAGGTTTTTTAGTTGCGTTCAATTTTAACAATAAAAACACTGATTACAGCTTTGGGAATATGTTTTCTTATCTTAAAAGAAAACTAAAAAACATGTATCCCTTACATATTATCACCTTTTTAATATGCGTATTTTTTATCAAAAAATTTGATTTAATAATTGTTCTTTTTAATTTACTCTTGATACAATCTTGGGCTTCCGATATAAACATTTATTTAGGATATAATGAAGTTTCGTGGTTTTTATCTAGCATTTTATTTTGTTATTTCTTTGCACCATTTTTTGCACATCATTTTAAAAAAAGTTCTTTAAAACAAAATGCAATAATATTATTTGGACTAATTATTTTTCGCGTCTTTTTAGATGGTCTTCCTTACTTAACACAATATAAATTATGGGATATTAACGTACACGTCAATCCTTTTGTAAGATTATTTGAGTTCTTAATAGGAATGCTGACATTTCACTTTTTTAACTCTGCAAAAAATAGTAAAAATTTAGAAAACAAAAATTGTAATTATCTTATTACAGTATGGGAAATATTTTATTTTATATCCCTTGCTTTAATATGGAAATACACATCTTTTATAAGAGCCTTTTATATTCCGCTTGTTGCAATATTAATATTTACAATGGCTCTTGAAAAAGGATATATTTCTAAACTATTGTCATCAAAAATATTTCTATTTTTAGGCTCATTTGAATTTGAGTTTTTCATGTTTCACCAATTAATAATAAAATTATTTTCTATATATTTACCAGAAAACCAATTAACACCGAATTTATATTTATACAATACAATTATTCTCTTTGTTGCGATACTAACTGCATACATCTATAAAAATTTGTATTTAAAAATAAAAAAAGAGAATTAAAATATCACTTTAAACTTTTATATTTTTTATATCGTACATTTGCATTTTTACGTATGGCATTAGAAAATAACCAAACGTCAGAAGTATGAAAAACTCCTACACCCAATAAACCATAATTATCATAAGGAGTATTTGGTTTTAAATCTACCAACAAAACACCATTTTCCTTATCAATTTTTGCACCACTTACAAAATGTTTTGTATATGTTCCATCAGTAAAAATATTATAAAATTTAGAAGTAGGATTGAATAATCTTGATACTCTTTTATCTGTAGTTTTCCAGTTTAATGGATTTATTACATAACCATTTGGGGTTGCGAAATATTTATTCTTTACACCATAATTTTGAGTATTCCAAACGGCAATAACTCCCAAATCATTTTTACTTTTAGCAGGTTTGATGTTTTTAAATGTTAAATCTTTATCTGTACTATTTGGGTAACCAACCAAATAAGCAATTAGAAAATTATCTTTTACATCAACTTCTTTTAGAGCATAAAATAAATCAACAGCGCCTTGGCTATGTCCTAACAAAATATACGGACGCCCGTTGTTATAATGTTCTAAATAATATTTCAAAGCATTTGCAGTATCTTCAACACCATATCTTCCTAATGATGCATTAAAATCAAAATTATCATTTTTAAATTTTATAAGAATATCTAACGCAGAATGAAAGTCAACCTGACGCACAAAAGGTGCGAAGACTCTGACATCTTTTGAATCAAAAATACTTGTTTGATACTCTGAAAACCTTTTTGCTTTTTTATAATATTCAGGCTTTGTCCAATCAAAAAGAGCTGGTTTTTCTGTTTGAAAAAGCGTTGGATATATATAAAAAACATCATATTTTGTATCTGTTTTATCGCATGTGTTTATAACCCAATTTTCCGGTTTTGAATAATCTACGGCAAAAACTTGCGAACTAAATGCGAAAAACAAAAATATTATCAATAAAAATTTTTTCATCTTATAATCCCTATTTTTAAAAACATTTTACCACATTATAACCAGCTGAGGCGTGGGCACGAAAACGCAATAAAAAAAAGACTTCCGAAGAAGTCTTTTTAAATGGTGGGCGTTGATGCTTCAGTTGTTGGCGAAGAATGAGCCTTACAAATGAAGTATGCGCAGATTACGTAGAAAATCAAACTTAAAAAAGTTTTGATTTTCAAGTAAGCCAGCTGAGGCGCAGACTCGAAAACGCGCAAAAAAAAGAGACCCTTATGGTCTCTTTTTAAATGGTGGGCGTTGAGAGGCTCGAACTCCCGACATCTTCCTTGTAAGGGAAGCGCTCTACCAACTGAGCTAAACGCCCGTTTTACGGCAATTTACTTGCCAAGCAATTATTCAAGTTCTCCAGCGAATCTTGCCTCCTTGCGTATTCTATATTAGCAAAAAAAATTTTGATGTCAACTTATCTTTTTTATATTCATTTTTTTATTAAAAAAATTTAATATTTTATCTTGCAAACTATCGTTTTTTACACTGTTTTTATCTATTTTTTATATATTATTTAACTATCTTTTTAATACTTTTTTTATTATTTTAAATTTTATTAAAGTTTTTAATTTTTACACAAAGATTTTATTGACATGCCACAATTAAAAGAATTATAATTAAAAAACTAGATTTGAGGAAAGAAGGGTGTAAGTTTTTTACCCAAAGCGTAAATATACCAAGTCCCACACTGGTCCGCAGCCGTTACAGTCGGAATACTAAAATCTAAGTGTAGTTACCTCGCGACAGGGGAAGGAGAAAAAATGGATAAAGTTGTAAAAAGGGATGGACAAATCGTTGAGTTTGACTCGTCGAAAATCACAAGCGCTATTGAAAAAGCCGCAAACGTAACAAAAGAATTTGACAAAAAAACAGCAATGAAACTTACAAAAGAAGTTATTCGTTCTGTTCAAAAACTTGTTGAAGAAAAGAAAGAAAATTTGAAAGCACCTTCTATTGAAGAAATTCAAGATGTTGTCGAATATATTTTACTTTCTTCTGATTACAAAAAGACTGCAAAATCTTATGTTTTGTATCGTGAACAACAATCAAAACTAAGAGATTTCACAAACAATGCAAACATCAACATGGTTGATGAATATCTTAAAAAATTAGATTGGGAAGTAAACGAAAATTCAAACATGTCTTATTCAATTCAAGGTTTGAACAACTACATTTCTTCTCACATCAGTAAATCTTACTGGTTAAACAAAATTTATTCATCAGAAATCAGAGATGCACACAAACGTGGTGATTTACACATCCACGATTTGAATATGCTATCTGTATATTGTGTAGGTTGTGATTTAAAAGACTTACTAATGCAAGGTTTCACAGGTGTTCAAGGTAAAGTTCAATGCAAACCTGCTAAACACTTTAGAACAGCATTAGGACAAGTTGTAAACTTCATGTACACAATGCAAGGTGAAGCAACTGGCGCTCAAGCATTTTCTAACTTCGATACATTACTAGCTCCATTTATCAGATACGATAATTTGAACTATGATCAAGTTAAACAAGCAATGCAAGAATTTATCTTTAACCTAAACGTGCCAACACGTACAGGTTTCCAAACTCCTTTCACAAACGTAACTATGGATATGACTGTTCCTAGTTACTACAAAGACCAAGCTGTTATCATTGGTGGCGAGCCAATGGAAGCAACTTATGGTGAGTTCCAAGCTGAAATGGATTTATTCAACAAAGCATTTTTCGAAGTTATGATGGAAGGTGATGCAACAGGTCAAGTATTTACATTCCCTATTCCATCTTACAATATTACAAAAGACTTTAATTGGGATAACGCTGAACTTAAAGGTTTATGGGAAATCACTGCTAAATATGGTATTCCAAACTTCTCTAACTACATAAATTCTGATATGAATCCAGAAGATGCACGTTCTATGTGTTGTCGTTTGAGAATTGATAACAGACAACTTGAATACAGAGGTGGCGGATTATTTGGTTCAAACCCTCTAACTGGTTCAGTTGGTGTTGTTACAATGAATATGCCAAGAATGGCTTTCTTATCAAATTCTGAAGAAGAATTTTTAGAAAGACTAGCAAACAATATGGATTTAGCAAAAGAAAGTTTAGAACAAAAAAGAAAAATTCTTGAAAACTTTACTGAAAAAGACCTATATCCATATACAAAATATTATTTACGTGATATCAAAGCTCGTTTAGGTCAATACTGGAAAAACCACTTCTCAACAATTGGTCTAGTTGGTATGAACGAAGCTTGCTTAAATCTTTTAGGTGAACCTATTAGTTCTGAAATCGGTAAAGCATTTGCAATCAGAGTAATGGATTTCATGAGAGATAGAATTACTCAATATCAAGCAGAAACAGGTAACAACTACAATCTAGAAGCAACTCCAGCAGAAGGAACTTCTTACAGATTGGCAAAAATGGATAAAGAAATGTATCCATCAATAATCGTTGCAAATGACAAAGATTATTATGAAAAGAAAGCAAAACCTTTCTACACAAATTCAACTCAATTACCAGTAAACTACACTGATGATGTATTTGAAGTTCTTGATCACCAAGACGAACTTCAAACAAAATACACAGGTGGAACAACTGTTCACATTTATGCAGGAGAAAGAATTTACGACTTAGACGTAATGAAAAACTTGGTTAAAAAAGTTTGTACATCATACAAACTTCCATTCTTCACTTTCTCACCTACATTCAGCACTTGTCCAAACCACGGATATATTGCTGGTGAACATTTCACTTGTCCAATATGTGGCAGCGATAGTGAAGTATTCTCAAGAGTTGTAGGATATATCAGACCTTTGAAACAATGGAACGAAGGTAAAAGAGCAGAATTTGAAGCTAGAACAAATTTTGTTGTAGAAAAACAAAGTTCAGAAGCTGAAATATCATGCTAATTTCAGGATTTCAAAAAAGTTCTTTTATTGATTATCCTAAAAAGATTGCGGCAATAATTTTTACTCAAGGATGCAATTTCAAATGTCCTTATTGCCATAATCCAGAGTTAAACGAAATTAACAAATGCGAAACAGAGTTTTCTGTTTCGCATATTGTTGATTTTCTAAAGACAAGAGTTGGAAAACTTGACGGTGTAGTTATCACAGGCGGCGAACCAACTTTACACAAAGATTTGCCAGATTTGATAAAAGAAATTAAATCAATGGGTTATTTAATAAAACTTGATTCAAACGGCACAAATTCTACAATGCTAAAAACATTAATTGACGAAAATATAATTGATTATGTTGCTATGGATATAAAAGCACCTCTTGAAAAATATCAAGAAGTTATTTGTTCAAAAGTTAATCTAAAAGAAATAGAAAAAAGCATTAATATACTAAAAACCTCATCTATTCCACACGAATTTAGAACAACAGTTGTAAAAACACAACTTGATAAAAAAGATTTTGAAAAAATCGGACAACTGCTTGAAGGCGAAGAAATTTATTATTTACAAAAATTTGTTCCGACAAAAACACTTGATGAAAGCTATATAAATAGCCAAACCTATTCAACAGAAGAATTTGAAGAAATAAAAAACATTTTGTTAAAATATATAAAAAATGTAGAGATAAGATAATTTAAAATGAAAACGTATAAGTTTGTCCGTCTCTTATTGCAATAAAACCAAGTGATTTTGGATTATTTTTATATAATTAAATTTAGATAAAATTATTAACAAACACAACGTCAAAACACGCATTATTACTATCTTTTAGTTTGTTACGATTTGTAACCAATATTGATTTTTTTCTAAAGATTATTAATACATATACCGATAGATATTGTGAGTATAAAAAAGGAGAAAAATATGGCTGCAATTAATCCTATTAGTGTAAATACACAAGGTATTGGTTCATCTTACGGTTTTATTACTCATGCTAAGCCAGAAGAAAAAAAGACTGAAGCACAAGCTCAACCACAAGTTCAGCAACAAACTCAACTTTCTGCAAATGATGTTTTGGGATATATGGCTCAGTCAGCAGCTACTTTTTCACCTATCCAAGCTACAAAAACTATAAACCCCGCAAATTATGTTGACTCTGCAAGTGCCGCTAGAATTGGTGAATTTATGAGCCAATTTGAAGACACTGTTGCAGCAAATCTAAGTGCCATTGCAGCAGAATTCCCTAGTATGTCTGAATCAGCATCTATGGCTGTTGCAGCAGGTATGACAGATTCTGAAATTTAGACGCTTATAAAGCACATTTACCCACAAAAAGAGTGATGTTTAGTAAAACATCACTCTTTTGTACTATTAAATTTGTCATGTTCTTGCTAAAATAATGGTATAAAAGAAAGAGGGTAGAAATGCTAAAGAAATTTTTTCTTGAAGAAGTTGAAAATGTTTTAAAAAATAATAAAATCGGACAAATGGAAAACTATGAAGAAGGGACTCTACATATAGAAAAGCCTAAAAATCTTAGTTTTGGAGATTTTGCAATCAATGTTTCACCTCTTGCTAGATTTGCAAAAATTGCACCTCCACTTATTGCTCAACAAATAGCAGAACATTTATCAAAAAATGGCTACGAAATAAACATTGTAGCAGGTTTCATCAACTTCAAAGTTGGAGAAACAATGCTTGAAAACATCATTGAAGAAGTTTTTGAAAAGAAAGCAAATTTCGGTAAACCTGACCAAATAAAAAAAGAAAAAATCAATTTAGAATACGTTTCTGCAAACCCAACAGGTCCTTTCCACATTGGACACGGTCGTTGGGCTGCTATGGGTAGCGCTTTAGCAAATTTATTAAAATTCTACGGACACGATGTTCATCAAGAATTTTACATAAATGATGCAGGAAGCCAAATTCAAAAACTTGGAAAATCGTTAGAAATAAGAGTTAGACAAGAAATGGGAGAAAAAGTTGATTTTCCAGAAGACGAAGTAGAACGAAAAAATTATTACGCAGGAGAATATCTAATCCCTGTCGCTAAAAAATATATCGAAGAAGGACACAAAAGCCTAGAACTAAGTGATTTATCTGAATACGCAAAAATCACAATGGAAAAATTCCAACAAGATTTATTAAAAGATTTCAGAGTAAATTTTGACCAATTCTATTCAGAATTAGATTTGCACAAATCTGGAAAAGTTGAAAGTTGTGTAAACAAATTAAGAGAAATGGGCAAATTATACGAAA
>JAKSUT010000005.1 GCA_024408705.1 bacterium
TAAAATTAATGAATTTATAAAAGATATAAAAATATTAGATAAGTATATTTTAAGACAAGTTATAGAGATGTTTATAATGGGTGTTTTAATTTTTACTTCTATTATTTTTGCATCTGATACTTTTATAACACTTATAAAACAAATTTCATTGTATGGTATTCCATTCAAGATAGCATTGATGATAATTATATTAAATCTTCCATCAGTTTTTGTAATGACAATTCCGATGGGGGTTTTGCTTGCAACTGTAATGACACTTAATAGGTTAAGTTTGAACTCAGAAATTACAGTAATGCGTTCTTGCGGGATAGGTTTGGATAGGATTGCAAAACCAATATTTATTTTTGCAATTATTATGTCTATCGCTAGTTTTTTAATTAACGAAACTGTTGTTCCGGTTGTTACAAAACAATCTAAAGACCTTGCAATATGGTCTTTGGGTAAAAAGAATATTCCAGATGGCAAAGAAAACTTTGTGTTTAAAGATATGGGTGAAAATGGTATTTTGAGAAGATTGTTCTATGTTGGAAAATGTAAAGGTAAAACTTTGCATGATATAACGGTTTTAGATTTGTCAAAAGATGGTACAATTCAAGTTCTGCAAGCACAAGATGGCGCAACATCTCCTGCTGGTTGGGAATTTAATAGAGGCGCAATTTATACTTTGACTTCTGATAAACAAATTTTAAATACTACTCTTTTTGAAACATCTCTTGCTCAATTTGGTATGGATTTGTCAAAAGAACTTAATGCAAATACAACAAAAGAGCTTAATTTTCCAAAATTGTTAAAATATATAGTTAATAATCCAGATAAAATTGGTACACAAATGAATTTTTATATTATATCGTTGCATGACAAGCTTGCTTTGCCGCTTACAACAATTGCTCTTGTTTTAGTTGGCTTGCCACTTGCTATTACTCCTCCAAGAGTTAGATATAATAGAGGTTTTTTGTTTAGTATTCTTATAATATTTGCTTATTATTTAATAAGAGCTTTATCTATTTCTGTAGGTGAAGGTGGTGGTATTCCTCCAAATCTTGCAGCTTGGATTCCTAACATCGTTTTGACACTTTTTGGTGTTATTGCTTATTATAAAAAAGTTTATACTATTAATTAAAAAGTTTTTATATAAAATAAGTTTTTAAAAAGGGTTCAATAATTATTGCCCCCTTTTTGTTTGTTAAATTTATTTATTTATTTATTTATTGTTTTTCTTTGCGTATAGGCTAATAAAATTAATTGCAAACATTATTAGCAATAAACCAAAAATATAAACGATATAATTTTTGATTGAGCCGATAAAGAATGATGCAAATGCTCCTGCAACAATTGCGATAGAAGTTAAAATTGCGACAGTCATATTTTGAGAAAAACCATGTTTTAGTAATTTGTGGTGAATATGTTCTGCATCTGCAACAAAAGGTGAAGAACCCTTGCTTATACGTCTTAAAGAAGAATAAGTTATATCAATGATTGGCACTGCTAAAACTACAAATGGTAAAATTATAGCTAATGCAGCGGCTTTCATCACACCTGTGATTGATAGTGTTGCAAGTAGAAAACCTGCAAATAATGCTCCGCTATCACCCATAAATATTTTTGCTGGGTTGTAGTTGTAAGATAAAAACGCCAACATTGAACCTGCTAAAATAAAGGCAATTAAAGCGCTTATTGGACTTGCAGGAACCATAGCGACTGCGATAATACCTAATGTTATTGAGTTAACCGTAATTACAGAGCCTGCTAGACCATCAATACCGTCAATAAAGTTTACTGCGTTGCTAATTCCGACAATCCATAAAATTGTTGCGACATAAGAGAATGCAAAATTTAATGTTTCGCTATGGATAAATCCCATTGAAATAGAGTCAATTCTAACTCCTAGGAAAAATACCAATGTTGCAATCATTATTTGAATTAGCAATTTGAATTTTGCGCTTAAATTATAAACATCATCAATTAAACCTAGCAAGAACATTAAAGAACTACCAAGCAATATTCCTGATAAAAGTCTTCCATGAGGGTAGTAGCTAAGTAATACTAAGAATAAGAATGATAGCATTGTGCTTAGCCAAATTGCAACTCCGCCTAATCTAGAAATAGGTTTTGTATGAATTTTTCTTTCGTTTGGAACATCAATTAGTCCTTGTTTTTTTGAAAAACTAATTACGAATGGTACTATAAATACCCCTAATAAAAATGAAATAATAGCACCAATAATATGTGCCTCTGAAAGTTTAATCATAACATATTCCTTAATTTACTAATATAATGGGTATTTTGCGCAAAGTTTTGAAGAGCGTTCTCTTAAATTTGCTAACCCAAGTTCATTATCTGACGAAAATACGGCAGATGCAATAATTTTTGCAACTTCTGTCATATCTTCTTCAACAAAGCCTCTTGTTGTTACTGCTGCAGTTCCTAATCTTACTCCACTTGTAACAAATGGACTTTGTGGATCGTTTGGAACAGTGTTTTTGTTTGCAGTAATACCGACTTTTTCTAAGACATTTGCAATATCTTTACCTGTTTTGTTGAATTTTCTCAAATCTAAAGTCATAACATGGTTTTCTGTACAGCCACCGATAATGTCCATTGTTTCGTCCATTAAACCATTTGCTAATGCTTTAGCATTTTTAACAATTTGTTCTGCATATTTTTTAAATTCAGGTTTTGAAGCTTCTAATAATGCGATAGCTTTTGCTGCAATTATGTGTTCCAATGGTCCGCCTTGAGTTCCAGGGAATAATGCTTTATCTATTCCCATAGCGTGTTCTTCTTTACACATAATGATACCGCCTCTTGGACCTCTTAAGGTTTTGTGTGTTGTAGTTGTCACAAAATCTGCATAAGGTGCTGGTGATGGGTGAACTCCACCTGCTATTAAACCTGCGATGTGTGCGATATCCACCATGAAATATGCGCCTACGCTATCTGCAATTTCTTTAAATCTTTTGAAATCTATGATTTTTGAATAATTACTTGCACCTGCAAGAACTAGTTTTGGTTTGTGTTCAAGTGCTAATTTTTGAACTTCATCATAATCTATTTCGCCTTGTTCATTTACACCATAGCTTATGATATTAAAATACATTCCAGAAAAATTAACAGGTGAACCATGAGATAGGTGTCCTCCATTTGATAAGTCCATACTCAAAACAGTATCACCAGGTTTTAGTGCATATAAAAATACTGCCATGTTAGCTTGAGCGCCACTGTGAGGTTGAACGTTTGCATGGTCCATTCCGAAAAGTTCGCAAGCTCTTTTTTGTGCTAATTCTTCGATTAAATCAATGTTTCCGCATCCGTTATAAAATCTTTTGTGTGGTTTCCCTTCTGCGTATTTATTTGTCAAAACTGTACCGCAAGCTGCCATAACTGCTTTTGATGTAAAGTTTTCACTTGCAATAAGCTCGATTGTATTTTGTTGTCTTTTTAATTCTTTTTCAATTGTTTCTGCTATAAAAGGGTCGACTTCTCTTATAATATCCAATTCCATATAAATATCCTCCTTTAATAAAAAAGACACTCCACTCAAAACAAGCTGGTGTCTTTTATATAACAACTAATTATTTATTACACCTATTCCATTGGCATAATTAAATTTTGACCAATTTTTATGCTATCAGCATTTTTTAAATTGTTTGCTTTTAAGACACTATCAATTTTTGAAATATCATAACTGCCATAAAAACGAACGATAATGCCTGCCAAAGTATCGCCTTGTTTTACTGTATATGTTCTTTGTTCAGTTGCAATTGTTGCTTCAGGTGCAGCTTTGTCTGCAGGAATGAAGTTTAATTTAGCTTTTTCTTTTGTTGGTTGAACTTCCAAGTCTTGTGGTTCACTGTTACCATTTACAGAAAAGCTTAGTAATGTTGTAATTATTAACATAACAATCGCACCAGCGATAAAACCTGTTGCTAAATAAATTCCAGGAGTTTTTTCATCTTTTTGATTAACTCTGAAATTTTGCCATAAAACATCTAATTCTTTTTCTTTATTGCTTGTTGGTTCTTGTCTAGTATATTCTTCAACTGCTGAAGTAGGTTTTCTTCTGGCTTCTGCTAGTTGTTCAAGAACAGCCATTCTCTCCTTAGATAAATTTGATCTTCTTAACGTAGAACTTTTCATAAAACCTCACTATCCTAAATTATTACTCACATGATATTAGCAATATATATCATTTGTCAAGAATTTTTACTTTGCTTTACATTTATAAACTAAACAAGTTTAAATTTTTCTACACCAAATGGTCTATTTTTTATTTAAAAACGATATTTTTCTTAAAGAAAGTGGAAAGAGTGTCGACCACTGATATGTAGAATATTGGTAGGTACACTAGGAGTCCCGTTATGCTTGAACAGGCATTAAAATCAAAGTTGAGTATTAATCTTGAAAATGCAAAAATCGCACTAGAAACAGCTAGAGAAGCACATGAAAGATATTTAGTAAAATTGCAAGAACATGATTTAGAAACTGCAATTGAAAACTATATAACTGCAATTAAGTTAGATCCGACAATTCCTGAAGGATATTATAGACTTGCAAGTTTAATGTGGGAAAATGGTCAAATTGGTATTCAATCAGCGATTGAACAATGCAGAACTGCGATTTCTTTAGAACCTAAAAATATTAATGCGCATATTTATGCAGGTTATTTCTTGAAAAAGGCTCAAGATTTTGATGGTGCAGAAAAAGCGTTTAAAGAAGCTATTAAATTAGGTGGGATAAATTCTTCTCGTCCAAGATTAATTTTGTCATTGTCTATTTTGGATAGAATGAATGCAGAAAGATTTACTATTCCTCAATTTGCAAGATGTTTATATTATTTATTTACAGGTAGTGTCTCAATTTTCTGGGACAGTGCCTCTATTAAAATGCTTTATAAGAATTTTAATGAATCTTTTTCTATGCTATTTTATAAAACTTGTGGTGAAATAGTAGAAAATTTCAAACCTGAACATGCTATTTCTATTTATAAAGCAGCATTACAAAGAACTGAAAGAGAAGAATATTTTTGTCACAAAATCGGTGATATTTTAATTAAGAAAAAAAATGCTGACGAAGCTATTGAATATTATAGAAAGGCTTATGAAGCAAATCCTTCAAACAGAGATGTATTGGTTAAATTGGCTACTGTAAATCAAACTTACTTTCCGGATAATGTTGATGAAACAATAGATTATTTTAATAAACTTCTTGAAATTGAAGAAGATACAGCACCTATTTATTATGAATTAGGTCATTTGTATGTAAAAAAACAAGATAAGATTAATGCTATTTCTGCATTTAAGCTTGCTGTTGAACGTGAACCTGAAAATCCATTCTATAATAATTCTTTGGCTTATGCATTTGTACAAGCAGAATTGTATGATGATGCGATTGAATATTATCAAAAAGCAATAAAATTAAATCCTGATACAGAATGGACTTCAATCGTTTGCGAAGCTTTGGGTTCAATTTATTATCAAATCAAAGAAAATTATGAAGCTGCTATTGCGTCTTATCAAGCAGGTTCTGTACTTGACCCAAATAATAGTGAAATCTTTTTGTCATTGGGTGATGTTTATATGTCTGACAATGATTTGGATAATGCAATTAGAGCATATTGTGATTCTATAAATATAAAATCTGATGATTATAGAGCTTTTGCGAAATTGGGTATAGCACTTTGGGAAAAAGATTATTTAGAAGAAGCGATTGTTGCTTATAACAAAGCTATTGATTTAAATCCTGAATATGATGTTGCGCAAAATAATTTAGGCGTAATTTATTTAGATGGTTTGGGCGATACTCAAGAAGCTTTGAAATATTTTAATGCAGCTATTGAACTTAATCCAAATTATACACTTGCATATTTTAATGCTGGTCGTTGTGAACAAATGTTAGGAAATAAAAAAGAAGCTGCAGAAAATTATCAAATGGCAATTGATTTGAATAAATTAACAAACGAACTAGATGAGGCAGAAATAAAAGATAGATTGTATGGTCTTTTTAATGCGTAATTAAAATTTGTTTGTAAATATATGTAAATAAATTACTTAATAATTAGCACAAGTTTTTCTAACTTGTGCTATTCTACGCGTGTAGTGTTTTTTTGTTAGGAGGTTTTATGCAAGTAAATAGCATAACATTATTGTCAAATAATTCTCAGTTAAATTCTAGTAAAATTAGTAATAACAATTTTACAAATGCAAATATGATGTCAAAAGATATGCGTGATGTTTGTTCTTTTGAAGGTAATAATAAAAATTTAGAAAAAGTTGGCAAAGTGGCAGGAAAAATTATAGGTGGAATTTTAGTTGCTCCATTATGGCTTGGAGTAAAAGTGGCAGATATGATTGAAACCTTAAAAGAACCACCAAAATCTGAAGACATTGATTATGATCATAGTGGAACATCAATGAATGATCCATATTATATGCCATAAAAAGTATTAACAAATAAAAT
Source organism: bacterium (assembly GCA_024408705.1). Lineage (GTDB taxonomy): Bacteria > Cyanobacteriota > Vampirovibrionia > Gastranaerophilales > Gastranaerophilaceae > JAKSUT01. Next base: position 6,457 of record JAKSUT010000005.1, read on the forward strand.
GCGGGCTAAAGTCTGCGATTTATTTGTTTTTGATGAAATATTAACAAAAATTAATATTTTATAGAAAATCTAGCAAAAAATTCTGATTAGTGGTTTTTATTAATTTGTATAGTATAAATTGTAAAGGGTCTCTATATGGTAAGTGTTCAAAGCGTAAACAATTCTCAACCTACATTTAAAGGTAGAAAAGTTGTTAATTTGGCTGAAGAAGCAGTTAAATCTTTTAAAGCAGCTGGTAAAAAAATGACTCAAGCTGACAAAGATTATTTGGCAAAACAAATAACAAAACAAAAAGTTGATGCTGAATTGCCAAAAGCTGCTGGTTTATATAAACTTTTGGCAAGAAAAGATGGTGAAATTCAAAACCAATTGTTAAATGCTCTATTCACTTCAACACTTGCTCCTACAATGATTTATGTAAACCCATTTGTTAAAAAGACTCCTGAACAAAAATTAAAAACAGCAATGCGTCAACCTGTTTCAGCTGGTATTGCTTGTTCATTCTCTTTGGGTACAACTTTATTGATTAATAAAATTATGGAACACGGTGCAAATTCTGGTTACATTCCTTCTCAAGATTTGAGAATGAATCCAAGTGAAGCATTGTTGAAAAAGAATTTCAAAAAACAATTGAAACAAGCAAAAGCAGTTGGTAAAGAAGCTGAATTCTTAAGCAAATATACTCCAGAACATATTGAAATGGCTAAATTTATTGAAGGTCAAAAGAAATTTAAATTCCAACAAAAAGCTGGTATTGAAAATGCTTACTTTGAAAAATTTGCTGAAGTTCAAACAAAAAATAGAAAAGAAATTTTTGAAAAATTGATGACAGCAGATGTAAAAGATATTAAATATATTGAAAAAGATGGTAAAACAACAATAAAGGTTGGAAAAGAAACATTAAAAAATATTGAAGATATTCCAAATATGACAAAGAAAAGTGTTGAAAAATTTGTTAAAAGATTCAATATTCACAATGTTGAAGGCTTAGATGCAAAAGATGGTAAGGCAGTTTCAAATTATATAGAAAATACATTTAAAAATGTTGGTGAAAACTTCAAAAACTTCAAGAAAATGGTAAACCCTGTAATTGGTATTCCAGTTGCAGTAGTTGCTTGTTTGATTTTGAACGCAGTTTATCCTCCATTCAGAGATAAATTTGCACCACCACTAATGAAATTGTTTGGTATTGAACCAGCTAAAAAAGAAGTAGCTGTTGAAGGAGGTAATAAATAATGAATATTTCAAGAATTGCTTCAAACGTAGGAAATACAGTTACAAAAGGTGCTGGTGCAGCATTAGATAAAGTTTCTAGTACAAAATTTGTTCAAGGTAAATTGCTTCAAGCAAAAGAAGATCCTGCAAAATTCGTAGCTAGTATGGCATTGTTCTCATTGATTTCAAAAGATGCTATCAACTGTGTAGTTTATACTTGGAAAAGTTGGAACAATAAAAAATTAGAAAACCCTAAATTTATGGCTTTCTTAGACTTAGTTCAAGGTATTTTGAATGTAGGCGGTCAATTCTTAGTTGGTAAAGCAATATTAGAAAAGAAATTGACTCCTGCAAAAGAAACAAAATATACAGGTACTGTAAAAACTGATAATCTTGTTAAAACTTTAGAAAAATCTAAAAAACAAGCTGAAAAAATAGGTGCTAAAGAAGAAGTAGAAAAATTAGCTGCAAAAATCAAAAATTTACGTGAAACAAAAGAAATTGATAATGTTTTAGATTCTACATTTGATACAAAACCTTTAAACAAAGCAAGAGTTGGTAAACATATCACTGAATCATTAGATGAAATGAAAAAAGCTGGTATCGATATTGATGAAACAAAAATTAAAGGTATGACTGACTCAGCTCAAAAATTCATTTCAAAACAATGTAAAGATCCATTTGTAAAAGGTATCGGATTAATCATCACAATTCTTGGTACAACTGCTTTAGTAAAACGTACTTTAGTTCCATTTATCGCAACTCCTCTTGCAAGTGCATTAGATGACAAAATGAAAGCTAAAGAAGCAGCAAAAAAAGAAGCTGAAATGAACGCAGTAGCTTAATTAAATAAGTAAAATATAAAAAAGAACCGATTGTATAAGTCGGTTCTTTTTTTTGTTGTATATTTGATTTATGGATATTTTAACTCAAATATTTAATCTTAAAGATGACGCTCAAGCTAAAAATCTTTCTCGTTTTTTTAAAACAGGAAAAGGTCAATATGGTTATGGCGATAAATTTTTAGGAATAAAAGTTCCACAAACTCGTGAACTTGTTAAAAAATTCTATGGTCAAGTTTCGGTTGAAGAATTAGAAACTCTTTTGCATAATGAATATCATGAGGTAAGGTTATTTGCGCTTCTTTCTCTTGTTGCGATATTTGAAAAACAAAAAGATAAAAGAGAGTTGATTTTTGATTTGTATTTAAAAAATACTGAATACATAAATAATTGGGATTTGGTTGATTTATCAGCACCGAAAATTGTAGGAAGATATTGTTTTGAACAACAAGATGATTCGAAAATTTTTGAATTGGCTGAAACAGGTTATCTTTGGTCAGAGAGAATTGCTATTGTTTCTCAATGGTATTCAATCAAAAAAGGGCAATATAAAACTATACAGAAACTTGCAAAAAATTTCCTTACTCATAAACACGATTTAATCCATAAATCAACAGGCTGGATGCTTAGAGAATTAGGGAAAATGGACGAAAAACTACTTTGTGATTTTTTAGATAAATATTCTAAAAAAATGCCAAGAACAATGCTTCGTTATGCTATTGAAAAATTTGATAAAGAGAAAAAAGCTTATTATATGTAACAAATAATAAATGTCTTTGTAACACTTATTGACAATGATTATCTTCTTTACTATTATTGTAATAGTTTAGATTAAGGAAAAGAGGGTAATTTATGCAAATATCAGCAATTAATGCTACAACTGGCATGTTTAAAAGTAATTCTAAAAACAACAATTTACAATCAAATCCGATTGCTCAAAATCATGTTAAACAAAACAATGAACTTTTTGATGCGAATTATGGTTCATTATTAGTAAAACATTCACCACGTGTTGCTTTTGGAAATTCTGCTGAACTTTCAAAAAAAGCTGCAAAGGCTTATGCTTATATGCAAGCTAATGATTTATTGATTATCGGTGCAAGTATTGCAGCTGCAAAAACTGCTCTTGAAGGTTCTTTAGGTCAAATTAAAGATATTATTCAATCAGCTTTTATTGTAAAAGATGATGAATTGAGAAGCCCTGTCGCAATTAGAAAAACAAATGGTTTTGACCAAATAATTAACTTAGGAAAAGAAAATTTGTATGTTCAAAGATTGAATAAAGACGAAGCTTTTGGCGGCGATTTCTTTTTCTTAAAACCTGGTGAAGCTGGAGTTTCAACAAGTAATGATTATATTTTTGTGAAAAATCCAGAATCTGGTTTTACACTTGATAAAACTCCGATTAAAGAATTTGATGCCATAGAAGATAGTTTTGAAATTATTGATTTATCTATAGATAAACAAAAAGAAATTGAAGAAATAAATAAAAAGAATTTGACAAAGTTAAAAGTTGAAGAAGATAAAGAAAAAGTTCAAACTTTAAAATTGTCAGATGTAGGTGGACAAGATGAAGCCGTTGCAGAATTGAAGAAAAAAGTTTTGTACCCTATCAAATATCCAAATTTCTTTGATAACAATTTGCAAGGTTTTAATTCAGCTCTTTTAGTTGGTCCTCCAGGAACTGGTAAAACACTTGCTGCTCAAGCTTTGGCAAATGAAGCAGGTATTCCTTTTTACAAAATGAACGGACAACTTTTGGAAGGTAAATATGTTGGTGAATCTGCTCATAATATTGATGCATATTATGAAATGGCAAAAGCAAATCAACCTTGTATAATTTTCTTTGATGAAGCTGATGCGATTTTCGGTAAAAGAACAGGTGAACACAAATACGCAGATGATAGTGTAAATATGCACCTTGATAAAATCAGTGAACTAGAAAAAGAAAATGCAAAAGTATTTTTATTAGCTGCAACAAATCACCCTAGTTTGATTGATGAAGGTGTTATGAGAAACGGTAGATTTGGTACAAAAATTGAATTTAAAGCGCCTGATACAGTAGAAAAATGTAATGCGATTTTCGATATTCACACTAAAAAATTGACATTAGAAAATGTTGATAAAAATGCATTATCTCAAAAAATGTTAGATGCAAAATTCAATGGTGCTGATATCGCAGCTCTTGCAACAGAAGCAAAATATCAAGCTATTGAAAGACAAGGAATATTTGAAGCTATGGACAATGGAACATTTAATGATTCTCCAGATTTCAAACTTGTTATTACAGGCGAAGATATGAATAAAGCTTTAGATAAATTGATTGCTAATAAGCAAACAATTAAAGATTACAGTAAAGGCGAAATGCTTGATAATGTGAAAGAAGAAGAACCTAAAAAAATAGGTTTTGTACTTGATTAAAATTTGTATTGATATTTATAAAGTGTCATTATATCCTTTTTTAAACTAGTAAGGAGTTTTGACACTTTTGTTTTTTTATGGTCTAATTGTATAGTAATGGACAAAAATGAGGGTAGTTTCTTATGTTAACAAATGAAGAAAGAACATTCGTTGCAATCAAACCTGATGCAGTAAAAAGAGGTTTAATCGGTAGAATTATCAGAAAAATTGAAGATAAAGGTTACAAAATTGTTGCTTTAAAAATGCTTCAAGTTGATGAGGAATTAGCTGCAAAACATTATGCAGAACATGTCGGCAAACCTTTTTACGAAGGACTTGTTAGATTTATTACAAGTGGTCCAATTATCGCTATGGTTTTGCAAGGTGAAAATGCTATTTCTGGTATTAGAAAATTTATGGGTAAAACTGATCCAAATGATGCGGAAGTTGGTTCTATCAGAGGTGATTTTGCCCAAGTTATGAGATACAACTCAATTCACGGTTCAGATTCAAAAGAAAGTGCAGAAAGAGAAATTGGTTTATACTTCAAAGAAGAAGAAATTTGCGATGGTTGGGAAACTATGCTTGAAATGATTATGAGAGAATGTGAAGAATAATGGATACATCTAAATGGAAAGAGTATTTTAATTACAAACTTGTTCACACTTGCAAAAAAACAGGTGCAAGAGCAGGAGTTTTGCATACCCCTCACGGAGATATCGAAACTCCAATATTTATGCCTGTTGGAACAAATTCAACTGTAAAAATGCTTACAAATTACCATTTAGAACAAACTCAACCTCATATTATACTTGCTAATTCTTTTCATTTGTATTTGAAAGCAGGTACAAAACGTATAAGAAATTTTGGCGGAATACATGGCTGGATGAATTGGCATAGACCAGTTCTTACAGATTCAGGCGGATTTCAAGTATTTTCCTTGGCGAACATTAATACAATTACAGAAGATGGTGTAAAATTTAAAGACCCAAAAAGTGGTCAAGAACATTACATTACACCTGAAAAATCTATGGAAATTCAAGAAGATATAGGCGCAGATATTGCGATGGCTTTTGACCAATGTGCGCCATATCCTTGTTCTTGGAAAGATGCAAAACAAGCAATGGAAAGAACTCATAGATGGTTGGAACGTTGTATGCAGGCTCATACAAACCCAAGACAAGCGTTATTTCCTATCGTTCAAGGTGCTTTCTATGAAGATTTGAGAGAAGAAAGTGCAAGAGTGATTTCTACGTATAAAGATGCCGTAGGTTATGCTATAGGAGGCTTGAGTGTTGGTGAACCGCTAGATATAATGAATAAATTTGTGAAATTCACAACGGATAGACTTCCTCAAGATAAACCACGTTATTTGATGGGTGTTGGAACTCCTGAAGATTTGATGGATGGAATTTTGAGAGGAGTTGATATGTTTGACTGCGTTCTTCCAACAAGAAACGCAAGACATGGCTCTTTCTTTACTTATGAAGGTAAAAAGAATATAAAGAATAAACAGTTTGAAGATGATGCATCACCGCTTGATAGTGCTTGTAGTTGTTATGCTTGCAAAAATCATTCAAGAGCATATATAAGACATCTTTATAGATGTGGCGAAGCAACAGGGCAAACTCTTTTGTCTATTCATAACACGCAATTTTTGCTAGACTTTGTTAAAAAAGCTAGACAAGCGATTTTGAATGATGAGTTTGATGAATTTGTCGCAAAACACTATGATGTGATGAGAAAAAATAAGATTTAAGCTAAATCATGTGTTTGGTGTGAGTATAAGCCGTTTAATCTTCTTAAACGTAAGCTTAGTGTGCTTGCTATATTTTTGAAAATATAACTCATGATTTCAGGTTTGTCGTCAAACAAGTATCTCATGTCTTCCCATTTTAATTCAGCAAGAACGACATCTGTTTTTGCTGTGACACTTGCAGACCTTGGTCCTCCGTCAATTATTGACATTTCTCCAAAGTATGTCGGAGCAGATAAAGTGCAAATTGTTTCATCTTTGCCTTTGTATGTGCGTCTATATACATTCACCATTCCACTAATGATGAAATACATTTTTTGTGTTGTATCACCTTCGGATATAATTAATGTTCCTTCCTTTAATTTGCACAGATTAATCTTTTCTGATAAAAGTTCTATGTATTCCATTTTTAAATCTTGGAAAAACGGAATGCGCGCAAGACTTTGTGGGGTTATAACCTCTTTGTCAAAAGAATGGTACATAACATTACTCCTAATCATTAAAATGCAGTTTTAAATAGATACACTAAAAGGACTCTTTTTTGGGGAGGGATAAATAAAAATATTTTCTCGACACTCACTATCTATATTCCACAAAAATAATATTTTAAAACGGTTAATCTTAACAAAAATAAAGATATTTAATGATTTTGAATATTTGTTTTTTGGTGTTATTATATGGGTATGAAAAAGATAGCAAGTTTTACAGTGAATCACGATACTTTAACTAAAGGTATGTATATATCACGAATAGATGGTGATATTGTTACTTATGATGTAAGAATGAAATTGCCGAATAATCCACAAGAAGATTATTTGCCAAATGGTGCTATGCATACTATAGAGCATTTGTTTGCAACTTATGCAAGAAATACGAAGTTTGAAGACAGTATCGTTTATGTAGGACCAATGGGTTGCAGAACAGGATTTTATTTTTTGGTAAGAGATAACATTTCTCATCAAGACGCTCTTGATATAGTTAGAGGTGCTTTTGATTTTATAAAAGATTTTGAAGGTGAAATTCCAGGAAGTAAAAAAGAAGAATGTGGACATTATAAAGAACATGATTTGGCGGGCGCAAAAGAAGTTGCTTTAGATGTTACAACTTTCTTGAAAAATTGGACTGTGGAGAAAATGAATTATGTTTAATAACAAGACTGTTGCAATAATTGGTGCAATGGATTGTGAAATTGCATTGTTAAAAGAATTTTTGCGTGATGTAAAAGAATATCAAAACAAAACTTTTATTACTTCAGTTGGAAAGATTAATAATACAAAAGTTATTATTGCAAAAAGTGGTGTTGGAAAAGTTGCTGCTGCTTCTTGTTGTCAATATTTGATAGATACTTTTTCTCCTGATTATATTTTGAACACCGGCGTTGCAGGTGGTGTCGCAGGTGGGTTGAGTATAAGCGATATAGTTATTTCAACTTCATTTGTACAACACGATTTTGATGTAACTGCATTGGGGTATGCAAAAGGTTATGTATGTAATGGAGTAGAGTCTTCAAAACCTACTTATTTTTATTCTGATAAAGATTTGTCAGATAAGATTTATGAAATAGCAGTTGAAAAGTTTTCAAGAGACAAAATTCACAGAGGTTGTATTGCTTCTGGTGATATGTTTGTTGCAAAACTAGATAAAAAACAAGAAATAAGAGAAATGTTTGATGCGATGGCGGCAGAGATGGAAGGTGCTGCGATTGCTCATTGTGCAAGTTTGAATGGAGTACCATTTGTAGCATTGAGAGCAATTTCTGATTTGGCTGATGGTACAAAAATAGAAAATTATCCAGAGTTTGAAATTCAAACTGCGAATGTTTCAGCTAATTTGCTTCAAACAATTTTAAAAACTTTGTCTGAATAGCTGATTTATGTATTAAAACTAGAAATTTTCTTGTTTTACCCTGAAATTTTTATAAACTTTTTTTAAAATCTTTATTCTTTTATAGACGAAAAGTTTTTAGACAGTATAATTATTAGGTAATATAATAATTTAATGGAATATTTGAGAGAGGAAATTTTTAGGATATGGATTTTATAACTTTAACAATAGATTTTTTGAAATTGCTTTCTAATTTTGCAGGAAGTTATGGTGTTGGAATTATCTTGCTTACAGTAATTGTAAGACTAGCGATGTGGCCTTTAGGGGTTTCTCAACAACGTTCTATGAAAATGATGCAAACTTTACAACCGAAATTGAAAGCTATTCAGGATAGATATAAAAATGATCCTCAAACTATGCAACGTAAAATGATGGAATTTTACAAGGAACACAAATTTAATCCAATGTCAGGTTGTTTTCCTTTGTTAATTCAAATGCCTATTTTTATTTTGTTATATTCAGCTTTAATGAGTCCTCAATTTATTCAAATTGCAGGTAATACTCAATTTGGTTTCATCAATAGATTAGATGCAACTCTAAAAACTACTGCGGGTGTTTCTTATGATGGAAAAATGAATGTTACTAAATATGATGTTTTCACTTTAGGAAAAACTGCAACAGTATATATGCAAGATGAAGTTTTGAATAACGTAAAAGTTGATAAACCAAATAAATCTTTAGAAGTTCAAGGTGATATAAAACCTGGTGAACCAATTGATTTGAAAATTAGTTTGGATTGTTTGGATTTGAAATTTAGTCAATTAGATAAAATTCAAAAAGCAGAATTTGTTGTAAATAATTCTCAAAATAGAGAAGCTGAAAAAATTGATTTCGTTAGAAAAGGTGGTATTTTAGCTGCTTCAATGCCAACAAATGCAGTTAAAAATTCATTCCATATTGATGTATTGATATTAATTGCATTATTTGGACTTACAATGGTTGCTTCTCAAAAAGTTATGATGGCAACAAATAAAAGTTCAAATCAAGACCCTACACAAGAGGCTATTCAAAAGTCAATGGGAATGTTTATGCCAATTATGATTATGGCTACTTTCGTATTTATTCCTATTCCTGCAGGTGTTTTACTTTATTTGATTGCAAGTAACTTAATACAAGTTGTCCAAACTGTTGTTATTGATAAACAATTAGTAGCTGAAGAAGCTAAATCAAAACAAAAAATTGATGATGATGCTGTTAAAACTGCTAAAAAAGTTGATGTGAAAGAAGGTTAGTTTTAAGCGATGCTTACTTCAGATTTTGATTATGATTTACCGGAAAATTTGATAGCTCAATATCCAACAAAAAGACGTTCAGCTTCAAGAATGATGGTGCTTGATAAAACAAAAAAAGAAATTGATAATAAACACTTTTTTGATATTGTTGATTATCTCGGCAAAGATGATGTTTTGATTTTGAATAATACAAAAGTTATTCCAGCACGATTGTTAGGTAAAAAACTTACTGGAGCAAATATTGAAGTATTTTTGCTTAAAAATTTAGGCGATAGAAGATGGGAAGCACTTGTAAAACCATCTAAAAGAGTTAATGTAGGTAATATTATAAATATTGCTGACGATTTAGCTGTAACAACTATCGAAAAAAGTGATTCTGGAAAATGGATTGTTGAATTGATGTATGATGATAGCAGAGATATTTATGATGTCTTGGCTAAAGATGGTCATGTTCCGCTTCCACCATATATTGAACGCAAAATGACTGATGAAGAATTGAATAACCTTGATTATTCACGTTATCAAACTGTTTATGCAAAAACAGCTGGCTCTGTAGCAGCGCCTACTGCTGGTTTGCATTTCACTCAATCAGTTATGAAAAAATTAAAAGAAAAAGGTGTACAAATTGCCTATGTGACGCTTGATGTTGGTTTAGGTACTTTTAGACCTGTAAAATGTGATAATATTTTGGATCACAAAATGGAAACTGAAAGTTATCATATTTCTGCTAAAACTGCAAAAATAATAAATGAAGCAAAAGCAGCAGGCAAAAAAATTGTTGCAGTTGGTACTACTTCTGTTAGAACATTAGAAACTGCTTATCAACAATATGGTTGTATAAAAAAATGTGATGGTACATCTCAATTGTTTATTTATCCGCCTTATGAATTTAAAGTTGTTGATAAATTAATCACTAATTTCCACTTGCCAAAATCAACTTTGATTATGCTAGTAAGTGCATTTGCAGGTAAAGACTTCGTTTTTGAAGCTTATAAAAAAGCAGTTGAAAACGAATATCGCTTTTATAGTTATGGCGATTGCATGTTTATCTCTTAGAATTAAGTATTCTATTTGCTTGTTCTGTTCTACCAATAGATTTTAGAAATTCAACGTATTCTGCGTTCATTTCTTCGTCTTGAGAATTTAAGATGTAACCTTGAGAATATTGTCTTTGAGCTTCTTCTTTTTTGCCAAGTTCTTGCGCAAGTTTTGCACAAAGCCATTTGTATTGATAATTTCTTTCATCAATTTCAGCAGCTTCTCTTGCCCAAACGTAAGCAGATTGAATATTTCCTGTTTTTTGTTTAAATTCGCTCATCTTGATATATAACACTGCGTTATTTAAGTCTAATGAAATTGCTTTTTTTAGACTTTCCATAGCAAAATCTTTGTCATTTTGTTCAAAAAGTGCGATTGAATTGTAATAATAACCTTCTGCACTATTATCGTCAAGCTCAATCATTGCTTGTGCAGCGTTGTATAGGTTTTCAAAATCACCTTTTTCATATTTGATAATCGCTTTACATTTGTATGCGTGGATATAGTTTTCGTTTATGTTTAAAATTCTATCTGCAATTTTATCTGCATTTTCATAGTTCTTTAATTCCATTTCAATATCAAGATAATCTGTTAGATATGTTATTGAATTGTCTTTGAATGTTAGTGCTTTTTCAATAGCTTCTTTTGATTTTTCTTTAAGAGATAGTTCTTTGTAAACTGTTGAAAGTGCATAATATGTGAAATCGTCAGCATTTTCATCTTTTACTGCTGCTTCAAGTTCTTGTTTTGCAGATAATAAATCACCTGTTTTTGATGTGATTAGTGAATTTAAAATTTTTGCTTGTTTAAAATCTTTGTCTATCTCAAGTACGGTTTCAAGTTCGCATTGAGATTTTTTATATTTTTCTTGTTGGTAAAGCAAATATGCCAATGAATAGTGATAATTAACATTCATTGGGTCAAGACAAATTGCTTTGTGAAATGATTGTGCTGCTTCGTCTAGCCAGCCGTTAATAAAATATGCGCTTGCTAAATTGTATATATATTCAGCATTTTGGTTATCAAGTCTGTGCGCTTTATTAAAATAATTTATTGCTGTTTCTGTTTTTGAAAGCTCTAAATTTATAAGTCCGATATAGTTCATTGTTTCGGCTGTTGGTGCTTTTGCCTCCAATTCATTAAATAATTCAGATGCTTTTCCTTGTTGCTCTGTTTGGTAATATAATTTTGCCAAAAGAGTCATTGTTTTAGTCTCTTGTGTTGCGTTGAAATCTTTTTCTAATATGCTTATAGCTTCTTTTTCTTTATTGTTTTCGTTGTAGATTTCTGCAATTTCACAAATGACATTACTGTTAGGATTTTCAATAGAATTTATGAAATCAGTAATTGTCGCAAAATCATAAGTTTGTTTCATTAGATTTAAACATTTTGCATAATTTTCATTGACAGGCTGTATTGAACAGATTTTTTGAGCGATTTCTGTTGCTTTTTCAAGATTATTTTTTCCTTCATATATTTCAAGAAGTAATTTTAAACTATCAATGTGGTTGTTATCTATTTCTAAAACTTTTTCGATATATTGTGTCGTTCTATCTTCTTCTCCAAGCAATTTATAAATTTGAGCAAGTTGAGCCAAAATTTCAATGTTGTCTGGATCAATATCAAGAGCTTTGTACAACATAACAATAGCAGGTTTGTAAAACCCTTGTTCTTTAAGTGTGAAAGATTGTTTTATAAATTCTAATGTTTCTGCTTTTGGCATAATCTATTTCTTCTTTTTGTTTTTACCATTTTTAGTTTTTGTAGAATTAGCTTCTTCTGCTGTGTTTATTATTACTAATACTTCATTATCTTCAGCCATTTTAAGATTGTTTCTGGCTATTGATTCTATGCTTGAAGTTGAAGAAAAGTTTTTGATTTCTTCTTTTAGTTTTTTATTTTTTTCAGAAGCTTGGTTTTTAGTTTCTTTCATTGTTTTAATTTTTGTTTGATAAGAGATAGCTTTTGAAATATTAAGAATTGCGCTAAAGCCAATTTGAGCAAGACAAATTAGCAAAACTATAGTTAGAAATGAATAATAAACTCTAATTTTAGTTTTTCTATGTTTGTTTTGAATTAATCTTTTTTCGATTAAAGTTTCACTATCTTTGTTTTTGGTTTGTCTTCTTATCTTTCCAAACCTATTATCATTCGAATTATTTGGCATAAGCTCCTTAATAAAACAAGGCAAAAAACCTTCTACTTTGTAAAGTATAACCCAAAATCGCAAAATGTGCAAATTTTGGCTTAAAGTTTGAATTTTGTAGAAAATTTTATGGAAGTTTTTACATAATCATTGTTGTAAAAAGTTTGTGCAGTTCCAAGTTCAAATTGCACTTCGTCAGCGTGTCTTTTGAAGTTTGGTCTGTATTTTAGTACAAGTTCATTTTTTTTGCTTACTTGTTCAAGGTCTGTTTCCATGATATCAACAAGTGATAATCTTTTAGTTAGTTTTATTTCGGGTGCTATATAAAATTTGTTTTTGAATGATGAAAAGTCATTTCCTGTATCTTTTGAAAATGCAGTTGTTAAGGCAAATCTTTTGCTATCAAAGCGCGTAAATAGTTGTGTTGAATAATTTATTTCAGCGTTATCAAGGAAAGAATTGTAGGTTGTTCCTACTGTAAAAAAGCCTTTTTTATGCATTAGTGTCGCAGAAACGGGTTTTATTTGATATTCCTGTGTAGAAAACATTGAATCATTATCTAGGTCTTTAAATGCGTAAAAAGTTGGTGCTTTGTTTAATTTTTTTTGCTTTGTTGAATCTTTGATTTTTTCTTTGTATTTTATTTCTGGTGTGCTTATTTGATCTAAGTATATTGCGTTTTCTTCTGTTTCTTCATTTTCAATATCACTGTATTCCAAAAAACCGTGCAAAGTTGTTTCCATTTGGTACTCATCATAAATATCACTATCTTTGAGAACTTCTTGATAGTAACTTTCTGCAAAAGCACAGTTTGGGATGGCTAAAATGTATATTAATATTGAAAGAATTAATTTTCTCATATAAATATTGTATAATTAAGTTCTGATATTATCAATGTTTTAATGTTTTCTTGAAAAAAATCATTAAAATGTTTGAAGTTTTGTAAAAAAAATGTTATTCTATTAAAGTATTTAGTTAAAATTTCCGAATGAAAATAATGGTAGTATAGAAAGGTTTCTTGTTTTGTGTCCTAATTATCTGGATAACGATACTTTATTAAATATTGACGATTTCTTATTTTCAACATTTGAAAAGTCTAAAAAGCACGTTATTTTAGCAGTAGATGACGAACAAAATAACTTGTCTTTGATAAAAAGAACACTTCGTTTGGAATATGACGTTTTATTCGCAAGCAATGGTGAAGAAGCCTTAAAAATCTTGGAAGAAAAGGGCGATGAAATTTCGCTGGTTGTTTCTGACCAAAAAATGCCAATAATGGAAGGTACTGAACTTTTTAAACGAATTTCTGAAAAGTATCCAGATATTGTTAAAATTTTGCTTACAGGTTATTCAAATATTGATATTTTGGTTGAAGCAATAAATGAATGTCATTTGTTTCAATATATTATTAAACCTTTTGAGCCTGAACAATTATGTATGATAGTTCATAGCGGAATTGAGAAATTTGAAATGTCTACTTCAAAAACTCAAATTTTGCGTGATTTGTCTGAACTTTTTTATAAAACGATTAAATCAATCGCTCAAGCACTCGATGCTAAAGATAAATATACACATGGTCATTCTATGCGTGTTACATTGTATTCTTTGGCACTTGCAAAACAGTTAAATTTAAACGACGAATTGTTGGAAGAAATTGAAACAACAGGTTTGCTTCATGATATTGGAAAAATTGCTATTCCTGAAAAAATATTATTAAAACCTGGTCGTTTAACAGATGAAGAGTTTGAAGTGATAAAGACTCATCCAGAACTTGGTGAAAGATTAGTTGAAGGAATAGAAAAATTAAAAGTTATTTCAAGTTGGTTGAAATCACATCATGAAAAATATGATGGTTCTGGTTATCCTGAACATTTAAAAGGAGAGGAAATTCCTCTTTCTTCAAGGATAATTGCTATCGCTGATACTTATGATGCTATGACATCAAGTCGTTCTTATCGTTCTGCTTTAGAGCATGAAGACGCAATAGAAGAAATTAAAAAATGCTCAGGTACTCAATTTGATCCAAAACTTGCTGAAATATTTGTAAGTATTGCTGATGAAATTGAAAAAATAAAAAATAATCCTGATTATTATTATCCGATTTACAGTTATTTAGATAAGCTTATGAATAAATAATGATTTTTTTATTGTTATAATTCGTTAATCATTACACCATAGTTATTTTTGTAAATTCTTCTTGGAACTGCACTTCTTGGTTTTGATAAGTTCTTAACTTCATTGATTTCAGGAGTTACTTCCTGTTTGTCAATTGCAGGAATATCTGTTTCAATGTCATCTATTTCTACATTTTGAGGTTTTGTTCTATTTATTTTTGTATGTGTTTTAATCGCATTACCTGTTTTTACTGCACCTTTTTTGATTGCTTTACCAGTTGTTATAGTGCCTTTTTTAATGGCTTTACCTGTTTTTATAGCAATTGTAGCTTCTCTGATTTGTGTGTTTGGAGGTGTTGGGCTAGGTAATCTTACTGTTTTTCCGTATGGAACAGTGAATGTACCTTTTTCTGCGATTACTCTGTTTGGTGACAATACGCCTCTTATGTATAAAGATACAGTAGGTGTAAAGTTATTTTGTGAATATTGTTTGATTTTTTGTAATTGTTCTGTTTCGGGAGCAAGGTTTTGTGCAATCATTCTGCTTTCCATTGTTCCTATTCTTTTATAAAATGTTTTGTCCCAAAGAATAGTTTCTTCATTTACGTTAATTAACGCAACGTAAGTACATAATTTGTATACGGGATCAATTACAGTTGTACCAGGAATATTCAAAAAGTCCCAAATTGTTCTTCTTAAAAAGTAGTTTTGTGAATCTGTTTGGCTGGTTATTAGCAAAACGTAATCTGTTTTAAAATATTTTGCAATCGCCCTCAAATCAATAAATGCGATATTATAATTATATTTGAATTCTTTTAATGCTTTATTTGTTAATGTATTGATTTCTCTGTTTGAACGAATAGCATCTCTAATGTTTTTCATGCTAACGATTTTAATATCGCTTGTTCTTTTTATATCGTTTATTAAATCAGTTGCAAATATAATTGATGCATCTGGGTAAATTGCGTAGTTTGTACTATCAAATTGCATATTATCAGGTAATACAAGTATTGTTGGTGTTGATGAATTTTCAACAGCAACAACATTCGCTGAACACGCAAAAAATAGTAATATCCCCAATAATATTTTTGATAAAATCCTCATAATACTAATTATATATTATTTTTGTCGTGTGTCTAGTTTTTTACATTGAGAAATCATTTGTTTGATTGATGACTCAAAGATAAAATTATTTAATATATATATATATATATATATATATTGTTATGGAAAATAAAGAATTATTAGAAAAAGCAAAAGAAGTTTCAAAATCAGCATACGCAAAATATTCTAACTTTTGTGTTGGTGCTTGTGTAGAAGCTTCAAGTGGAAAAATATATGTTGGTTGCAACATGGAGAACGCAAGTTATGGTTTAGGTATTTGCGCCGAAAGAAATGCGATTGCAAATGCTATTGCAAACGGAGAAAGAGAATTGAGAAAAGTTGCAATTTACTCTCCAAATTCTGAGTTGTGTTTCCCTTGTGGTGCTTGCAGGCAAGTAATTTTTGAATTCCAAAATAAAGATTATCCAATCGAAATTGTTTTAGAATCAAAAGGCGAACCTGTAACTTACCCTATTAATGACTTATTACCTTACGGTTTTGTTTTGTAATGTTTATCATTGAGTGGATTTTAAAAAAGATTATAAAACCAGAGCAAGATGTTTTTGAAGACGTAGTAGAGTCTTCAGATGTCGATGCTTCTGTAACTTGTAAGCATGTTTTTATGCCGGTTGATAGCACCGGTGAAGTTTTGTCATGCATAAATTGTGGGCTTTTAAGAAAAAAAGATCAACTTGATGTTAAAAATTTCTTTGATGATGAGTCTAATTATTTGAACGAGGAGTAACTGTCATATTTTTTACTCCAAGTGAAAATATTTGAGAACTGAATTTGTTGCTCACTACAACTGTAATTGCAGTAACTACGGCCACTAATAAAACCATTTCGATAATGCTGACAGCTATTTTTTTCATTTTAAAACTCCCTTTTTAAGTTAATATTATCATTTTTGTTTGGTTAAATCAATCATATTCTTTTAAGTTTTTTAAAATTAACCACTAAAACTATTCACAAAATTGAGTAAAAAGAGTATTATATACTTATGATTGATAATTTAGAGGAGTTATATTCTAACATTCCTCCTACGAAATTGAGAAATCAGGAGGAAAAATTTAAACCAGCAAAAACGTCTGCTTTCTGGATGTGGGTTGCAGATAGATTTTTTTATGGAATGATAGAAAATCGCTTTTTTGCGTTTAGATATAAAGGAATAGAAAATTTTGAAAATCTTGAAGATAATGTTCCTACAATAGCGTTTGCACCTCATTCAAACTGGTGGGATGGTATTGTTGGCTATAATATTATTACAAGATTGTTTAAAAAAGAAATTCGCTTGATGGTTGAGGAATTAAACAGATTTCCATTGCTTAGAAGAGCCGGTGCTTTTTCTGTTAATAAAAAATCTCCTCAAGCATCTATGAGAGCTTTAAAATATGCTTATGAGGTTATTGGTGATACAAATTGTATGTTGTATCTTTTCCCTCAAGGAATTATTAAACCTCCAAATTTTAGACCATTAGAATTTCAGACAGGGCTTGCTTATATTGCAGGTAAAGCGATGAAAAGATATGGCAAAGTTAATCTTTTGCCTATTGCTGTTAATTATTTCTTTTTAAGAGCAGACAGACCTGAAGTGTTGGTTGAAATTGGAAAACCTATTGTTTTAGATAGTAGTGAAACTTCAAGTATTGACAGAAAAGAATATACAAAATTCTTAGAAAAAACTTTAGAAGAATTATGTGATGGTCAAGATAAAAACGTTTCTCTTGCAAAATTTAAAGGGTATAAAACTCTTTTCCAACAAAAATTACGTTGGTATAGAAAAATTGAGCAAAGATTGAAAAAGATTGAAGTTAAAGGCTCTGGAGTTTAGTCTTTTCAACAGTATAAATGTTGTAAAAAGTAGAACGTTTTATTATTCGTCTTTTCCTTTTAGAGTTCCATCGTTTATTACAACTCTGTTTCTTCCACCTTCTTTTGCTACGTACAAAGCTCTATCGGCGTTTTGGTACAATTCGTCAGCTTCGTCGCCTTCTTTGTATTGGTAAACACCTAGTGAAATTGTAACTTTTAATGAGAAGGCAATACCTGTGCCTTTTTCATCTGGAACATCAACAGTTGTTGCTTCAACTGCGCGTCTTAATCTTTCTGCAACTGCGTATGCTTCATCTACTTTTGTAGATGGTAATAATATGATAAATTCTTCACCACCGTATCTGTTTGGAATATCGTATTCACGAACAGAATTTTTGATTAAGTTTGAAACCGCTTTTAAAACTGTATCACCAGCAAAGTGACCATAAGTATCGTTTACTTTCTTGAAGAAGTCGATATCCATCATTATTGCACATAATGGACGTCCTTGACGTTTTGCTGTTGCAACTTCTTGTTTCAAACGTGATTCAAATTGTCGTCTGTTATTCAATCCTGTAAGAGCATCAAGTGTTGCGTGTTTTAATACTTCAGCATAAACATTTGCTCTGTGGATTGTGATTGAAGATTGTTTAGCAAGTTGTTCGATATAATCAATTTCTTTTTCACTCAATTTATCTTGAGAACTGTGTGCAACGACGCAACCCAAAATTGATTTTTCACCGATAAGTGGGAATACTCCGACTTTACCTGCATCTGAAAGAATGTATTTTGATTTTTCGTTTAAGTGTGCAACGATTGTGTAAATACGTTGATCACGACAAGTTTGAGGCCATACTAATTTGTATTCTTGTGTCTTTTCGTCTTTTAAGAATATATAAATTAAGTGGTCTGTTACAAATCTGTCAATCATTTCACCGATGATTGGAATGATATAGTTCAATTCGTATTGAGATTCAATGATTTTTGCAATATCTTTCATTGATTTGTGGAAATTGATATTCTTTTGCATTTGGTCAGTAAGAATTGTGTTTTGAATTTTTACTGAAACTTGGTATGCAGCAATCATAAGCATTCTAAAGAAATCAGGGTTTAGAGTGTTTATAATTGCGTTTGGAAATATTAATTCCATAATCCCAAACGGTTTGTTACCTTGTTTTAGTGGTAATAAAATTTTGTTATCTGTATTATTTGTTCTTATTTGTGTGAAATCTTTTATTTCATCATAAATATATGGAACATGGTTTACGAAAAAGCTAAATTTTGTAAGTTGGTCGATGATTAAATATAATCTGTCTACGTAACTGTTTGTATTTGTTCTTTCAAGTGTTATCCAACTTTTTGAATAATCTCTTAATGTTTTTGTGTTTTCGTCATAAAGATATATATTGCATTTTCTAAGTTCAACAAACTTTCCGCTAAGTCTTCCGTATTTACTGAAATAGCGTTGCAATGCTTCAAGAATGTCAATTGGACTTGACACTTCCATTAATATTTTTGATATATTTCCTAATAAGTTTAACTCAGGGTTTTCTGATTTATCCATTATTATTGTTTTCCTTCAAAAAAATTTTTGCTTTCACATGTTCTAAAGTTTTCAAGCATAGCTTTATCTAATGCTTCCGTTGATACTATTTTACCATTAACATACGTAATGTCATCATTATTTTGTGTAGAATTATCAATTTTTTCTACAAGATAATTATATTTATCTTGGATGACTAATGTTTGCGATATATCATTTAGTATATCAAAAACATAACTTTGTGTGTTAGAATTTGTTCCTTGAGATATTAAAATAGATGCTTTTTCTACTTCATTATATGCTTCTTTATATAGTTTTAGATGTTTTAATAAAATTGCAAGATTGTAATGAGCTTCATAATTCATTGGCTCAATTGAAATTGCTTCGCAGTAGTGAGTACCTGATTTTTGGTATTGACCTTTTAAGTGATAAGCTAATGCAAGGTTGTATTGAATACTGTAATTGTCTTTTAGTATTTTAATTGCATTTTGATATGCTTCTATTGCTTTTGTTAAATCGTTTTTTGCTTCTTCAGGGTTGAAATTTTCTTCGTAAATAGAGCGTTCTCTATATGCTAATCCTAGATTGTAATATGCAAGTCCTTTGTTTATTTTTTCTGTTTTTTTGTTGTTATAAATAAATGGAATTGTCCATAATTTGTTTTTGCTGTTTACAATTATGTTGTATTGAGCTATTGCTTCGTCAAAGTTTCCTAATTTTTCTGTTGAAATAATGCCATAGTTCATTCTTGCAAGAGTAAAGCCGGGTTTTAATTCAAATGCTTTTTGATAAGAATCTATTGCTGCATAATAATCTTCATACACAACGTAAATGTTTCCTAAATTGAACCATGCTCCGTAGTGATTTGGATATAGTTCAAGACCTTTGTTGTAATAATCCACTGCGTTTTGAAGATTCTTTTTTTGGTATGCTTTATCGCCTTTATAAACGTAATACATTCCTTTGCATACATTTGTAATAGTAGTAAATTGCTGTGGCATTGCAATTTTACCCAATATTATTGCAAGTGCAAAGACTATTATTCCTAATTTGAAACATATACCAATAAACTTTTTCATATTATAAGTTTACATTTTATACTGTTTTTGTGCAAGTTTTTAACAAGATTTAAGTGAGATAAGTTTTTGCAATTTCAAGATCAGTTTTTGTTGTTATTTTTATGTTTTTATAATCGCCTTCAACGATATAAACATCATATCCTTTTTGTTCTACCATGCCAGCATCATCAGTAAAATTTTCGCCTTTAAGTTCTTCATGAATTTCTTTTATTAAACCAAAACTAAAAGCTTGCGGAGTTTGAGTGTTAAAAAGATGTGTTCTGTCGATTGTTTTTGTTATTTTTAAGTTTCCATCAACTTCTTTTATCGTGTCTATTGTTTTGGCTGCAACAGTTAATGCTTTTTTTGTTTTTACTTCTTGAATGACTTTCTTTATGATTTTTTCTGAAATCATTGGTCTTGCACCATGATGGATAAGAATATAATCACATTTTTTAGCAGCTTGTAAACCATTATAAACAGAGGCTTGTCTTGTCGCTCCACCTTCTATGATTTTTATTTTAGGGTTTCCAATAAAAAATAGTTTTAAAATTTCAATAATTGAAGCATTTGCGCAAATGATTATTTCTTCAATTTCTGGAATATTTAGAAAAGCATCTACGGTGTGTCTTATAACTTCTTTTCCGTTTACGTTTTCAAGTAGTTTGTTTTTGTTCCCATATCTGCTTGATGTTCCGCCTGCCGTAATTATTGCTTTTATACTCATTTTTATCCCCTTTTTTATATATTTTAGCATAAGTTTTGATTGTTGGACAATTTTAAGTGTTCAATAATTTGAATGATGAAATATTAATAAATAAAATGTAAAATTCATATATATTATTTTGGAAAAGAGGTTATTGATGGATTTTAACAAGATTAAAGGTGATGTGAAAATATGTGCAATTACTAAATCTGAA
>JAKSUT010000050.1 GCA_024408705.1 bacterium
GAACTTCAACGTCGTATAAAAATGAACTGGGATCCTCCAAAAGGAAACGAAAGTAAAAGAGTAGTTCTATTATTTAGAATTGCAAAAGACGGTAGATTACTTTCAGCAAGAGTATTCAAATCTTCAGGTTTACCAAATGCTGATAAAGCCGCATTACATGCAGTAGAACTAACAGCACCTTTTAGACCATTGCCGGCTGCTTTTAGAGGACAAAGTATCGATATTCAATTTACATTTGACTACAATGTATTTGGAGCATCATATCATTAATTTTAAAAAGTATTACACAATAAAGAGGATAAAAACATGGATTTACTAATTAACTCAATACAAATGGACTGGCCTGTATTATTACCAATCTTAATCTGTTCAATATTGGTAGTTGCAGTAGCTTTAAACAGATGGTCTTTTTACAATAAAAACAAAAGAGATGTAATTCAGTTCATTCCAAAATTACACAGCGAATTAAAAGACAACAACCTTACAGGAGCTGAAAAACTTGCTATTCAACTTGGCGGTGTAATTGGTGAAGTAACAGAAGAAGCTGTTAGAATTTTCTCAGAACAAAAGAAAGGTTTTTCTCGTTCATTTGATATTGCAGCAGCATTAGCAACAAGAAAATTAGAACATCACCTTACAATTATGGGTACAATCGGTGGTGTAGCTCCATTTTTAGGTTTGTTTGGTACTGTTGTTAGAATTTTATACACATTCCAAGATTTGGCAAGCAAAGGTAACCAATCAGCAGCAGTTGCATCAGGTATCGCATCAGCATTGATTGCTACAGCATTTGGTCTTGGTGTTGCAATCGTTGCAGTAATCTGCTACAACTCATTCCAAGCAATCGTAAAAAGATATGAAGATGATTTCCAACTAATAAAATTATTATTCTTGAGTTTTGTTGATTCAGATGAAGAAGTTAAAGTTGAAACAGCTTCAAATATTACACTAAAATAAGAATTTAAGAGAGTAAAAAATGGCAATAAAAGGTTCAAAAGGTAAAGACGCAATGTTTACGGAGATTAACATCACTCCGTTAACCGATATATTTTTGGTTTTGTTAATCATTATGATGGTTGTTGCTCCAACATTCCAATCTAATGATTCATCAATCAACGTACCAGAAATTAATAGCGGCGTAACTATTGAACAAAAGAATGCAACTGTTTCTGTAACAAAAGAAGGAAACATGTTCATCAACGGCAAGCCTATTTCACCAGACAATTTAGTTGAAGAATTATTAGCAATAAAAGATACTTTAGAAAAAAAAGAAGTTGTTGTTAAAGCTGATGAAATGGCAAAAAGTTCAGAAATTATGAGCATTATGGATGCTGCAAAAGAAGCTGAATATACAAAACTTATTCTTGCCGGAGAGCCTCTATCTAAAAAAGAACAAAAAACACTAGAAGAAGCTCCACAACAATATCAACAAGAACAAGAAGTCGCACCTCAGGAAACTTCAAGCAGAATAGCTCCTGACGACTCAGATTGGAAAGAATAAAAGGGGACAAAATGTCATCAAGAGAACGTGATAGTTTTAATGAAATAAATATAACTCCACTAACAGATATCTTCTTGGTATTACTTATCATAATGATGGTAATTGCACCACTATTAGATCAACAAGGACTAAACCTTGTCGTTCCTGAAATAGTAGAAGAACAGCAATTACAAAAAGACACCAAAATACTTACATTCTTTGTATCAAACGACAACAGATATTTTATATCAGAAGATGAAGAAGTGCCTGTATCTGACTTGGGTAATTTAATAAAACAAAAATCATCTGAATTTCCTGATGGCTTAATGATAGAAGCTGCACCTGACGCAACACACGGAGCAGTTGTAAAACTTATGGATGAAGCCAGAAACGCAGGAATAACAAATATTTCAATGGCGGGTGAAGATTAACCAATGCAAAAATAATAAGTGTATTTAGTACATTTCAATAATAGCGTGCGTTTTACACTATTAACAATTGTAAAACATTTAATATTATTGACTTACAAGCCACTTGTAAAAAACACTTAATATGTTATAATAGTAGTAGGAGATTTCAGGTAAAAGTTTACATCGAATCTTCCAGAGTGTTACCTCAAGGGACATTCCCTAAAACAAATTACCCCCACCACTCTTCACAAAAAAAAGGTATCCGGTTACTTTTTAATTTATGGTGACGATTATGGATACTGCTATTAGAAGAATTAAAAAAAACTCAAAAACCCTGCTTAACACGATTTACGTTGCAAGCTTCATGGGAATACTATTAATTCCTTGCTTCTTTAAAGGGTTACCGATACTTGCACAAGAGAATTTAAAAATTGCAAACAATGCAATCATTTCTCCATTGATGCACGGTATCAACATAGAAAAAAATATAGCTTCACAACTTTCAATAGAAGAACAAAAAGCAGAATTTAACAGAAAAATCAGACAAAAATACAAAGGTGGCTACATCACAGATGTAGAATTAGGAGTAAAGCACATAAGACTTACAAGATATTACAACAAACGCCCAGTAAGATTCAATGTTATAGAAATAAACAAACAACTAAATCCGAACTTAGAAATAGCACCAGCACTAGCATCAGATAAATTAGCAAGAAAATCAACAATAACAACCATCGCAAAAAGAAATCACTCTTTGGTTGCTATTAATGGTACTTATTTCAAACCACAAACAGGAGTTCCTCTTGGAACATTAATGATTAACAAGAAAATTTATACAGGCCCTATTTACGATAGAGTTGCAATGGGAATTTTTGACAATCATTACGATATGGCAAGAATTCAACTAAACGCAACATTAGATACAAAAAAAGAATCAATAAAAATTGACAACATCAATCAACCAAGAATGTTATCAACATACTTAATTGCATACACTCCTGAATGGGGAACAATCGCACCTCCAAGCCCTAAATACGGAAAACAAATTGTGGTAAAAGATAACGAAATAACAATAATTTCACCTGCACAACAAGTAATTCCTCAAAATGGATATGTAATTGTTGGACCTGCTTCTAAAATGGACAAACTAAAAGTAGGAGATAAAGTTAAATTTAATGCACAAACTATTCCTAACTGGGAAAACGTAAACCACATAATAAGTGGCGGACCTTATCTAATCAAAAACGGACAAACATACGTTGATATAAAAGAACAAAAACTTTTATCAGTAGGTGGAAGAAACCCTAGAACAGCAATAGGTTACACCGCAGATAACAATTTCATAATCGTTACAGTTGATGGACGTGAAGAAAGTTCAATAGGTTTAACACTAACTGAACTTGCAAACTTTATGAAATCAATTGGATGTTATGAAGCAATGAACCTTGATGGTGGTGGCTCAACCGTTATGTATGTAAACGGTAGAGTTGTAAACCAACCAGCACACAAAGGCGGAATTGCTCTTTCAAATGCACTTACAATTAGCAAAATCAACTAATATCATCAATAGCACTTCTTCAGACATAGTCACACGGCAGTTTTTCTAACTGCCTTTTTTTTGCAAAAAACTCAAAATTTAACCATAAAAGGCTTGCCCCGCGCCGGCAAGCCTTTTTATAAATCTTCTTCTTATTTTCTTTTCTTTGGTCAAACTTTAATTATAACAAGCCCAAAACTTTTTTGTACCAAGAAAATGTTTCTACTTCTAGTCCGTTAAATGTTGTTTTTAAACATTGACGTTTTAGGTAATTATCAAATTCATCATTTGATTTCAAACTTACCTTCTTTTCTTCTACTTTTGATGAGTTAGCTAGAGTGACCATCGAATTCTCCTTTTTTCGTTACTAATTATATTTGTTGTACTTTTTATCTTACAAGTGAATTATATCATGCTTTTTAGCAATTACATCATGTACAAAACATGAAAAGGAAAAAATTTGCTAGTTTATTATCAAAAAAACTTGTAAATAATTGTAACGATTTTTTGTTTTTATAAAATTAACTTTTTTAAAACATAATTTATTACAAGAAAAAAAAAGAAAGCCTCGAATAAATTCGAAGCTTATAAATATACATTTACCCCACACTATTTATAACATAAATAAAATTTTGAGTCAAACGCTTGTTTGAATAAGTAACATTTTGTTACTTAAAGAAAATAAACAAATACAAAAATATCTAATATTTAAATTTTCAAATAATTGTAGTAAAGTATGAATATCAATTTGTTAGAAAGGTATCAGATGAAAATAGCGTTAATAAACAATGGTTGCCCCAAAAATTTAGTAGATTCAGAACTTATGCTTGGAATTTTGGCTCAAAAAGGATACAATATAACACTTAATGAGCAAGAAGCAAACATTGTAATTGTAAACACTTGTTCTTTCATTCAAGATGCCGAAACGGAATCAATTGACGCCATTCTTGAAATGATTAATGCTGGAAAAAAAGTGATTGTTACTGGTTGCTTACCACAAAAACACAAACAAGAATTAAAAGAAGCTATACCGGAAATAGTTGCAACACTTGGAACAGCAGATATTTCAAAAATTATTGACGTCATAGAAGCAATCAAAAATAATACAGAATACATATCTTTCATTTCTGAAAAACCAAAATATATTTATCCTGAAAAAACAGAAAGACAACAAATAACAATCGGAGCAAGTTCTTACATAAAAATAGCTGATGGCTGCAATTACAGATGTGGTTACTGCGTAATACCTCAACTTAGAGGAAGTTACAGCTCAAGAAAAATTGAAGACATAGTAGAAGAAGCAAAAAAACTTGCACAAAAAGGAGTTTCTGAAATCGTACTTGTTGCACAAGATACAACAAGTTATGGCAAAGATTTATACAAAAAACCTATGCTTCCAAAATTATTAGAAGAATTAAATAAAATAGAAGAACTTTCTTGGATTAGAGTAATGTACGCTTATCCATCTATGCTAACAGATGAATATATTGAAGCAGTTGCAAAACTTGATAAAGTTGTAAAATACATTGATATTCCGCTTCAACATTCACATCCTGAAATTTTAAGAGCAATGAACAGACCTGATTTTGACTACCGTGAATTAATACAAAAACTTAGAAATAAAATTCCAAATGTTACAATCAGAAGCACCTTTATTGTAGGCTACCCAGGAGAAACTGAAGAACATTTTGAACATCTATACAATTTCATCAAAGACGCCAAATTTGATAAAATGGGCGTTTTCACATATTCAAAAGAAAAAAACACAACATCATACAGTTTAAAAAACCATGTTCCTGCAAAAATCAAAAAGCAAAGACAAAAAAAACTTATGTTATTACAACAAGGAATTTCGAAAGAAATTAACAACTCATACATTGGAAAAACAATTCCTTGTATGATAGAAAGTTTTGATTCCGAAGGACTTGTTATAGCACGTTCTCAAAGAGATGCCGTAGAAATTGACGGTTTAGTTTATATCGACACACAAAAAAACGTCGTTCCAGGAGACATCGAAAACGTAACTATAAAAGGTGCTGACGAATATGATCTTTACGGAATAATTGAAGAAAATTAAATTGATGACAAATACAAATCAATTTCTTGTTGAGTATTCATCTCTGTCACAGTAACAAGAACTTGTTTTTCATCAAGTTTCAACCCTGCAATAATACCTTTTTTCTTCATTTCAGTTAAGAAATCTGTTGCATTATCAACCTCTATAACAAATTCATTATAGAAACCTTCATTCAAGACCTTAATACCTTTAGATTTCAAACCATCTGCCAGTAAATGAGCATTATTTGCACAAACTGCACCAACTTGTTTAAATCCTTTTTCTCCTAACAAAGACAAATACAATGTTGCACAAAGAGTCATCAAAGATTGATTTGAACAAATATTACTTGTTGCTTTTTCTCTTCTAATATGTTGTTCTCTTGTTTGAAGAGTCAAAGTAAAAGCAACATTACCATCTTTATCCAAAGTTTTACCAGCAATTCTTCCAGGCATTTGTCTTACATATTCTTGTTTACAAGTCATATAACCTGCATGCGGTCCACCAAAAGACATTGGAATACCTAATGGCTGAATATCACCAACAACAATATCTGCACCATACTCACTTGGTGGATTTAAGACTGAAAGCGAAGTTGCATCTGCACAAATAATCAACAATGTTTTCAATTCTTTTAACTGTTGAGCAAAATCTATGTCTAATATTGTTCCGAAAAAATCAGGATTTTGAACCAATACACAAGCATATTCACCTGATTTTGATTTTTCTTTTAAGTTTTCAAAATCATCAAATTCAATATCAAACTCATTTGCATGCATATAAGTTTTTACAACAGTTTTATACAATGGATTTAGAGAATTTGAAATTAATGCTTTTCTCTTTTTTGTAACTCTTGAAGCCATCAATATAGCTTCTGCACACGCACCACCTGCATCGTACAATGATGCATTTGAAACATCCATACCTGTTAAATTACACATCATTGATTGAAATTCATACATTACTTGTAATGTACCTTGTGAAATTTCAGGTTGATAAGGTGTGTATGCTGTTAAAAATTCATATCTTGAAGCGACTTGATTGATACATGCCGGAATAAAGTGATTATAAACACCACCACCGATAAAACTAACATAATCAATGTTATTTTTTCCAGCCATTTTCTTAACTTCTTTTTGCACAGCCATTTCACTTAATGCTTCTGGCAAATCTAAAGATTTCATTCTAGCCTGTTGCGGAATTTCAGAAAATAATTCTTCAACACTTGAAACAGAAATACTATCTAGCATTTCTTTACGTTCTTGAGATGTGTGTGCAAAAAAGTTATCCATAATTATTGAACTTCGTCCTTATAATCTTCATATTCTAACAAATCTAAAGAATCAGCAGAAACAGTAGAAGTTTCAATTTTAATAAGCCATGCTTTTTCCAATGGACTTTCGTTTAAAAGTTCAGGAGTATCTACAATAGCTTCATTGATTTCAACAACTTTTCCACCAACTGGCATATAAATTTCTGATGCTGCTTTTACAGATTCTACTGTTGCGAACACTTCGTTTTTCACAAATTCAGAACCCACTTCCGGAAGCTCAACAAATACAATGTCACCTAATTGCTCTACTGCATAATCAGTTAACCCAATTGTATAATTATCTCCAGATTCATACAAATATTCGTGAGTTTTGCTACATAACATCCCTTCGGTAATACTCATTTACACTCTCCTTTTTGGTAATTATACTTTATTATTCTTTTTAACAAATGGTAACTTCACAACTTCAATGTCATGAAGTCTTTCTCTTATTTTAACTTGAAGAACTGCACCAATGCAAATATCCTTAATATTTTTAACATAAGCAAGTCCTATATTGCAACCTAAAACCGGTGAAACACCACCACTTGTAACAATTCCGACTTGTTCATTATTCATATAAATTTCATATTCATGACGTGCGATTGATTTATCTAGCAATTTAAAACCGATTAATTTTTTATCAGTTCCGTTTGCCAACTGTTCTTGTATAACTCTTTTTCCATTATAATCTTCTTCTTTTGTTTTTGAAACAGACCAAGACAAACCTGCTTCAATTGGAGTTGTATCAAGAGTCAAATCGTTACCATACAATGGCAAAGCCGCTTCTAAACGCAACGTATCTCTTGCACCCAAACCAATTGGTTTTACTCCAAACTCTTTTCCTTGTTCAAGCAACAAATTCCAAATTTTTGAAGCTTCTTCGTTTTTCATTAACAATTCAAAACCATCTTCACCAGTATAACCAGTTCTTGAAACATACATTTCTGTTTGAAAAATTGAAGCTTTCTTGATTGAGAAAAACGCAGGTTGATTATCAAGACTTAAACCAGCTTTTTCTATCAATAATTTTGCTTTTGGACCTTGAACAGCAATAAGTGCCAATTCATCTGATTTGTTTTCTATCTTCACATCATAACCTGCTGATTGTTGAACAAACCAATCATAATCAACATCAACTCTTGATGCATTTAATATTATTAAATAATCATTATCTTTTAATTTGTAAATAATTAAATCATCTATTATACAACCATTTTCTTTTAATAATTGACAATACACGGCTTTTGAATCAACAAGTTTTGAAACTTGTTGTGGAACAAGTTTATTTAAAAATTTTAAACTATCTTTTCCTGATACAAAAACCTCACCCATGTGAGAAACATCAAACAAACCTATATTATTTCTTACACAGTTATGCTCATCAATTATTGATTCATAAGACACAGGCATTTCCCAACCTGCAAAATCAACAATTTTTGCATTCGAATTCTTATGTTCTACAAACAACGGTGTTCTTTTCATAAATAATAACCCCCAAATTATTAATTAATACAATTTTCAAATTAAAGAAAAAGCATGTCAAGTAAATAAAGAATATATTACTTATTTGTAAAGATTTTGAATTGTAAAAAAAAGATGGTAAAATATAGAAGATAGGGATAGTTTGATAGGATAAAAAAATGCCAACAGATTTTGACACATTAACCTTTTTAAAAAGGGCTATAAAATTTGGTGCATCAGATATACACCTTAAAGTTGACGAGCATCCAACAATCAGAAAAGATGGGAAAATAATAAAAATAGACCTTCCCAAAATTACTGATGCAGATATGGACACTATATGCTCAACTTTAGTTCCAAAAGAAATAAAAACAAAAGCTAATTCAGTATTTGATTTAGATTTTGCTTTTGAAATAAAAAATCTTTCTCGTTTCAGAGTAAATTTAAGCAGACAATTAGGAAAAACAGGTGTTGTAATAAGAGCCATCCCTTACGAAATAAAATCTCCTGACGAATTAAATCTACCTGAAATTGTCAATTCATTCACAGAATTAAATACTGGTATAGTTTTCGTTACAGGTGCAACAGGTTGCGGAAAAACTACAACTCTTGCATCTATAATAGAACACATCAATCAAAACTATCAAAAACACATTATCACAATAGAAGACCCTATCGAATTTATATTTACTGGAAAAAAATCTATAATTACACAAAGACAAATTGAGATAGATACTCCATCAACAGCTGATGGTATAAAATATGCTCTTAGACAAGATCCTGACGTTATTCTTATCGGAGAAATCAGAGATAGAGAAACAATGTCAAACGCGCTAAAAGCCGCTGAGACAGGTCATTTAGTATTTGCAACACTTCACACAAATGATGCGATACAAACAATCACAAGAGTTATAAACCTATATGAACCAAATGACAGAGAATTTATAAGAACTCAAATAGCAGAAACACTTAGAGGAACAATCGCTCAAAAACTTGTTTTAACAAAAGACGGAACTCGTCATCCTGCTTGCGAAGTTCTTATCGCAACTCCAACAATCAAAGATTTCATCATAAAAGATAAATTAGAAGAAATCTACGAACTTGTTAAAAAAGGTTCTTTTGACGGAATGGAAACAATGAACATGTCTTTGTTCAATTTACTACAAGCCGAAATAATAACAGAAGAAGAAGCATTAAATAATTCTAATAACAAAATTGAATTACAACAAATGCTAAAAGGAATTTACCACGGAACAGAACGCTATGAATAATTTTGTTACAGATGCAATAAATTTAAAATCATATAACCTTAGTGAATCAGACAAAATTATGGTTATGTATTCAAAACAACACGGACTAATAAAAGGTGTTGCAAAAGGTTGTAAAAAGCCTAAAAACAAACTTGGAGCAAGAATGGACTTGCTTGTTGCAAATACTTTAATGCTTTCAAAAGGTAGAAACCTTAATACAATTTGTGAAGCAAAAGCTGTTAATACATTTAAACAAACGAGAGAAGATATGGATAAATTATTATATTCCACTTATATATCTGAAATTGTAAATAATTTTGGAGTGGAAGGCGATCCTTGCGCAGAAGAAGTTTACGATATTTTATACAAAGCACTTGATAGAATTTCTAACGCAAAAGAGACAAAAGAAATTCTTATCAGTGTAATTAAATTTCAATTAAAAATGATGCAAATAGTAGGTTTTGGAATAGAGCTTGATACTTGTTTATGTTGTAGAGAACAAATCCTTGATGAAAATATGTTTTTCTCAGAAAGTATGGGCGGAGTTATTTGCGAAGAATGTGGCAAAGAACTTGGTTTAAAAACAAAAATGCACCATAAAATAAGAGATTTTCTACAAGCAATGCTTCAATTTGATTTTAATTTTGAAAGCGATTATGACAGAAAAGCAACCGACAAAGTTTGTTATGTATGCTACGACTTACTAAAAAGTTACATACAAACTCATTGTCCTAAAAAATTTAAAACAACTCAACTAATACAAGAAACAAATACAATTGGAGTTTAGAATGGAAGCGATTTATTTTATAGCAGGTTTTGCACTTGGAGCAATAGTTGTTTTTGGAATATTATTCATCACTCAAAAAAAATCAGATGTTGCAAAAAATGAAATGTTGTCAAAAATGCAACTTGAATTTGAAAATTTAACTAATCGATTATTCAAAGAAAATTCAGAAGAATTCTCAAACCAAAATAAAGAAAAACTTGAACAATTTTTCCAAAAATTCAAAGAAAGAATTGAAGATTTTGAAAAAAGAACTGAAACAAATTTCAAAGAAGAACTTGAAAA
>JAKSUT010000051.1 GCA_024408705.1 bacterium
GTAACAATGTCTAAATCTCTAGCTGAGAAAATAGCTGGAGGACTAATCCAAAGTTCACGTTTACCAAACGCATTGTTGATATGTGTAGCAGCACGACCGCAGAACATATTAGCAAACTCTGCCAAATAAACATGTAAATCATCTTCATTTTCTAGAGGATCGCCAAAGTTCATAGCTTCTGCAATTTTCTTACCATATTCTACAGATGTATTCAACAAAATTCTACCATTTGTATTACCAGAAATACCAATAATAATTGACAATGATAACCTGTCCTCTGCAGAAATAGCGAATGGTTCACTGGCAGAAATTTCTTCTCCAGTAACTTCCATTATAATCTCTTCAAAAGATTGTTTTGCAAGAGAAAATAATGTTTCAAATTTATTTTCTGTCTCTGTGTTTTCCAAAATTTACCTCCTATTGAAAAACTTCTGCCAATTTTGCTTGTAAAGATGCCGGTTGGAATGGTTTTGTCAAGAAATAACGAACACCAATTTCCTTAGCTTGATTCAACAATGTTTCATCACCCATTGCAGAAAGCATAATAATTTTTGCATTTGGATTAATTTCAAAAAGTTTTTTTGCAGTTTCCAAACCATCCATAACAGGCATAGTTACATCTAATGTGATAACATCTGCTCTTGTTTCGATGTATTTATCAACACCCAACTGACCGTTCAATGCATTTCCGACAACTTCATAGTCTGTTCCTTGAAGAGCCTTCGTTACTGCTTTGCAGACAAATGGTGAATCATCGATTACTAATACTTTTTTGCTCATAATTTGTTCACTCCATATTCTTTATTAAACTAAATTTCACCTTTATTATAATAATATACCATATTTTATTTTTTTAGCATACCTTTTATCAAATCGTAATATTCTAAACGACATGCTTGGAATGGTAAACCTTCCATTTGCTGACACATAACGTACGACAAGATATTATGTGTTTCTTTACTATCAGGACAAATTTCGATTGCTTTTGTCAATGCATCTTTTGCTGCATCATAATCTTGCCTGATTAACATTAAAAGACCTAACAATCTATAAGATTCGAAATCATTAGGATTGTTTTCAACACTTTTCTTACAATGATCAATTGCTTTTTTAACATTTCCTGATTTTGCATGTGTTTTTGCAACTTCAAAATGATATTTTGGCAATCTTTCTACCAAAGCTTCAACTTTTTCATATTCTTCTATCAAAGAATCACAAACATATTCACTATCTAAATTACACAATTCTGTTTTGCAAGAAAGCAAACCTAAAATAACCTCTGGACATTCAGGATCAATTTCAGATGCTTTTTCATAAACTTCAATTGCTTTTTGATATTCTTGGTTCAAATAATAAATTTCTGCAACATTTATGTAATTTGTCACATTTTTAGGATCTTTTTTCAACGCAAGAGTGAAATATTCCAACGCTTTTGCATAATTTCTATCTCTTTTTTCTACCTCACCAAGTTTTAAAATAGACATAACATGGTTCGGATTTACACCCAAAATCGCTTCAAAACAAGAACGCGCTTGTTTCAATTCATTAAGCTCTAACATTGAAACACCCATTTTATATTTCAATTCTAGAGATTTATCTTTTTTCATTATTTTTGCAAAAATTGCTTTTGCTTTTTTAAAATGACCAGCATCAAATGCTTGTTTGCCGATTTCAGATAGTTTTTTTAGTTTAACATCGTCAATTCTGAAAAACCAAAACCAAATTCCAATCCACAAAAAAGAAAAAACAACAAGTAATATAGCTATATATGTAAAAAGCACTATAAACACCTCATTCTTTCTTCCTGTGAAATAATTTTCGTTATTTTCAACGCGTAACTATCTTCTACTGCGACCACTTGAGCATATGCAAATTCAAGTCCGTTTGCAAAAACTTTTACATCTGCATTATTTAACGTATCTAATTCTACTATAGAACCACCCGTAAGTTCAAGTGCATATTTTACAGGAACTTGCGCACGCCCCAATTCCGCAGTAACATTAATACTCACCTCTGACAAACAATCCAAATCGATTTTATAACGTTCTTTTCTTCTTGTTGTACTTGAATCTGAGTAACCTAACTCCTCCATTAGAGTTTGTAAAAATGTACCATTAAATAATAATTTTACTTTAAATTTTAAATCTTTTGATAACTGAACATCGGCAGATGCAAGCAAATCCAATGAAGAACCATACAAGCAATCTGAATAATCTTGAGCTTCTTTTAAAAATGTTGAAAACGTAGTACCAAAAACTAAGTTTTTATCAAAACTATTTTGAAAAGCAATTTCTACATCATTGAAAACCCCTGTAAGTATTCTTGATACAGAATTTGTTTCAATTTCAGACAAACTACCTTTATATGCTCTTTTTCCGTTACCACCTGTTTGAATATCAGAAATACAAGAAATCAATTCTTCTTGAACTAAAACAACAACACGTGCTTGTTTTTGACCAATTACAAAGTCCATCGAATAAACAACATTGCCATCTTTGGCATCATCAGGATTTTTCACTTCTTCAAAATCATTAAAAACAACTTGAATATCATCACAAGTATCTTCGTCCAAAGAATTAACCAAAGTGGCATTTATTGTTTTGGAAAATATTTGAAAAAATTCACCATATATATCTTTGTTTATATTAGCCATTTACACCCTTTACTACATTTACAAATTTATGCAATACAAATGGATTAAACTTATTGCCACCTGCTTGTAACATCTTATCCAATATTAATTCTTGTTCAAAATTACAATATTTCAAACGGAAATAATAACACATTATATTTAATACATGAGTATATGGAATTCTTTTATTCAAAGAAAACTCAGCACTATTATATCTATCCGGATACAACTTGATTGCATTCAATGCATTTTGGGAGATGCTTCCTTTTTGAGAAGCAAGATTGAAACTTTCAGCAGATTTTCTATTTTCAAAATCTTGAGTTTTCAAATCACCATAAGTAAATTTAGTTACACCTAAATTACAATTATATGCTGCTTGTTTTAGTTCTTCTAACTCACCACCAGCATAATTCAACAATTTGCCAACTTCAACAGTCATAGCAACAAGTTTTCCGATAAAGTCTTCGTCGAATGGAAGATTATCAGTTTCTTTTGGTAATTCTGGTTCTGGTTCAGGCTCTGGAGGTTGAATAGAACCATATTTATCTTGTTCAGGCTCTGGTTCAGGCAACTCTTGTTTTGCAGTATTTTGGAAAACAATCTTTTCTTCTTCTTTCTTTTCTGCATTTTGAAGATGAGAAACCGCATCTGCAATTTCTGATTTGACAATATCTTCTTTTGAAAGAGTTTCTGAAGTTTTTTGCATATCAACAGTAGATGCTTCAACCTCTTTTGATACCAAATCTTTGGTATCAAATACAATGTCATCAACACCTGTGTCTTCAAATTTTTGAACAGGCTGTTCTTGTGATGGCTCTGGCGTTTGCGATGCCGCCGCTTCTTGTTGTTCAAGAGCTTCAATAGCTGCCTTAATAGCTTGTTCAGATGGATCTGTAACAGATTGAACTTGTGGCTTAGGAGCAAGTGGACGAACAATAACATCTTCAAGCGGTTTGTCCACATAAATTTCTTTAAAATAAAGCTCTAAAATAACTTCTGGGGTAATTTTTTCGCCCGCTGCAAGCAATACTTTTCCGTCAGCTGTTTTCACATCTGTTTCGAAAAAGTCCTTATTCAAAAAATCAAGCGAGCATATTCTTATCATCTATGAAATATAAAATCCTCTTTTAAATTTAAACATGTTTATTTAAAATGACTGCAACAAACCGTGCAAAATATTGATTTTACTGATGTTTCTTAAAGTAAACACAATAAAATCTTTTGCATAGAATGATACATTAATAATATTGTATCACTTTTTCTTGTAAACACAAAATGTTTACATTTAATTCATAATATAAATTAACAAGTTAAAAATTATGCTTCTAACTTTTCAATAATTTCAGAAATTCCTTTACTTGCAACAGAAAAAATTTCATCTAACTGTTGTTTTTCATAAGGTTCACCTTCTGCCGTTGTTTGAAATTCAATAATTTTTCCACTTTTTGTCAAAACCACATTTGAATCAACTTGCGCAGAAGAATCTTCTTCATAACACAAATCAAGTTTAACTGCTCCATCAACAATACCCGCAGAAATAGCCGCTATTGGCTCAATTATTGGATTTTCTTTTATAACACCTTCTTTTAAAAGTTTTTCTATTGCTATTTTCATTGCCAAATAACCACCGCAAATACTTGCAGTTCTTGTTCCACCATCAGCCTGAATAACATCTGCATCAATCAATATTGTAATATCAGGAATTTTTGTCATATCAACACAAGCTCTCAAACTTCTACCTATCAAACGTTGAATTTCTTGTGTTCTTCCTGAAACTGATGTTCTTTCTCTTTTACATCTTGTACCTGTTGATGAAGGAAGAAGTGAATATTCAGCAGTAACCCAACCACTTTGTGCATCTTTATCCATCCATTTTGGTTTTGAATAATCAACACTTGCCGTTGTTATAACTTTTGTATCTCCAAATTCTACCAAAACTGAACCCATTGCATTTTTAGTAAAATTTTTAGTAAAACTTATAGGACGTAATTCGTCATTTTTTCTTCCATCTTTTCTCATTATAAACCCCTTTTTAAATTATATTATTCTTCTAATCTCTTATATATTCTTTCAAAAACTTCTTCAAAACAAGTATCTACTCTTTGTCTGAACAATTCCACAGAAGCATACCAGTTTGAAGTTTGTTCATATACACCCCAACGCCAGTCAGCATTTTGAGGAAGTGCGATTATCGTTTTTACTCCCATCGCACCTGACAAATTTGTAACAGAAGTATCGCAACCAAGCACAACATCCAAATTTGAAATTACGGCTGCGGTGTCATTAAAATCTCTGAAATTTTCACCCAGATTTTCTACATTATAAAATTTCAAATATTCTCTTTCTTCATCTGACAAGACTTTTTGTAGAGAATAAAATTTTGTATTTTTGTATGACGTAAACATTTTTTCAAAATTTAAAATACTCATACTTCTTTTATCTTTGTCAGAAGAATTCCAAACAATACCAATTTTTCTCAAATCATTATTAAAATATTTTGTTTTATATTCATCAGAAAGATTTTTATCTGCTTTTAAATAACCTTCTCTGTAAGGAAATTCCGAATCTTTAAACACCCAAGGCAAACCTTCAAAAGATTGTTGAAAATCCATTTCGTTTTTTCTCAAAGTATCATGGTCATATACAGAAACACCATTTACTTCAAACAATGTTTTTAAAGACGGATTAACAATTACAAATAATTTTAATTTCGGGTATTCTTCTTGTATTTTTTTTATATATCTTACAAAAAATATCGTATCTCCAATTTGAGTTACCGGATAAATATACAATTTACCGTAATTTTTTTGAAGCGAAAACTTTGGTTTTTTAGCATATTGTTTTAATTGATGTCTAACCAAATCAAAACGTTCTTCGTTGCCATCCCAGCCTGCGCTTAATCTTCTTGAATATAAAAGTGCGCTTGTTTCTGCAAATTTCACATTTGGCTTATTTCCAAACTTTTCATACGCTAAATTACAAACTCTGATACAATTACTCAAATCGTTTGTTTTCATATATTTTTGAGCAATATCAACAAAAGTTTTTAATGGAGGGTTTTCAACATTTAATTCAGCCTCAAAATCTTCTTCACAAAACGGATTTATTTGAGATGTGATAGTAGAAAAAATATAATATATAACAAGACTTAAATTCTCATAGTTTTCATCAAAATCAATATTTGTATTCATCGCTTGTGCTTTTTTCAAATATTTTTCTGCTAAATCTTTTTGATTTAAAGAAAAATACGCATGAGACAAAACATAAGTAAGCATAGAATTATCAGGCTCTTGCTCTAACAAAAACAAATATTCATCTATATCATATTTTTCATCAAGATGATTTAAAAGTAAATTATATAATTTTTCTTCAAAAACTTCTGCCCTATTCATAATCCCAAGTTCCAATTTGTCCACAATACCTACACACAGCATGGTCGTTCATAAACGATAAATCAGGAACAAAAACATAACCATCAACAGTTATTTCAATCTCTTTTTTTGAATTATATTTTTGCTCAAAATTTCTTTCTCCCTCATAATCAGGAGAAAACATTAATTCAAATTTATCAATAGATTTACAATTTTTGCAAATAAACACTATTTTTTACCCTCTGCTCTATCAAGCAAATTTTTATCAATCTGAGCCTCAGGAACACTAAGATTTTTATACCACAAAGCCCAACAAATTACTCTCAATGGTAACAAATAAGAAAAAATCATACAGCTCAACACCACAGAAATAACCTTTTGAGACAATCCGTTTGGTACAAAGTGAAACGGAATATGGACACTCTCAAACCAAGCATTAATTTCATTAAGTGGTAATTGCTCCATCCAACCTGTG
This sequence comes from bacterium, assembly GCA_024408705.1. Taxonomy (GTDB): domain Bacteria; phylum Cyanobacteriota; class Vampirovibrionia; order Gastranaerophilales; family Gastranaerophilaceae; genus JAKSUT01. The sequence continues at coordinate 6,479 of JAKSUT010000051.1, forward strand.
AATGGTGCTTAAATAAATTTCAAAACAGATGCTTTTTCTAATAAAAATAATATTCCATCTGGAATAATGAAACAAGTTAAAGCACCTACAAGAACACATAACCCTAAAGTTCTTGCAAAATTACCTTTTATAATTTCTACACTCTTTTTAAAACATCCAAAAACAGATTTTGTCGGTTCGTAAACAAAAACTTGGAATACTAAAATAAAATAAATAAACATTATAAAGCCTATAACCCAAAACAATGGGAAATAAGCAATTATAGACAATAAACCTATCAAAGCCCACAAGAAAATATATTTTCCTGATTTTCTTGTGATAACTTCTGTATGCGCAGGAAAATCATAAACTTTACCTGACTTCATAAGTCCATCTAACATTGAGTTTACCGCACCATAAGCAACCAAATAATCCCAAAATGCTTTTGCAAACAACAAAAACCCTGGAAGAATTACAATAAGTAAAATTATAAATATCATTGAAAAGTTATCAAAAACACTATTTTTTACTAAAAATTTAGGTAAATTATCTGCATATAAAAACAATGCGCCAAAAACAATCAACAAACCAAAAAATTGCCCTAAAACGGGAAAAGTCATATATTTTAAGAAACTTATAATATTTGCAAAATATAGCTTTGTTGCTTTTCCAAAAATTAACCAAACACTATCTTTTACTTTTGCCATTTTCACTCCACTTTTCAGATTGCATTTTTTTATATTGATTATAATATAAAAATATAAAAACAAACACTTATAGGAATTAAAAATAGAATGGAAAATATAAAAGAACTTTTTAATAGCTTTAAAAAAGAAGATTTCTGGGAAACAGTGAATTTACACACACATTCAACATATTCAGACGGAAAATCTACCCCAGAAGAACTTATTGAACAAGCAAAAAATTTAGGAATAAAACATCTTGCAATAGCAGACCACAACACACTAAATGCTTACAAAGAAACAAATATCAAAGATGAAAGTATTATTATTCCTGCAATAGAATTTGACAGTTGGTATGGATATGTATTTTTACACTTGCTTGGCTACGGCATAGACACAAACTCAAAAGAAATTGAAAAATTCTGTGCAAAAACTAAAAAAGGAACAGAAGCCGACATTGTAAGAATTTTTTCATTCAACAAACACCCTAAAAAACTTATTGAAGCAATACACAAAGCAGGTGGAATTGCAGTTCTTGCTCACCCTGCTTGTTGCTGGTCATTAAGCCTTGACAGACTTGTAAGAAACCTAAAAAATTTAGGACTTGATGGTATTGAATGTTTTTATCCATATAACAGACACCGAGGAATAATAAAATTCCACAAAAACACAACCGCAGAACACCTTGCAGAAAAATATAACCTTATAAAAACAGGCGGAACAGATGAACACGGAATTTTAACTGCAAAAAAATATTCAAACTAATTAAACAAAGCCTTAATTACAGTTTTAATATTTTCATCATCTATTTTTTCCAAAATTTTTGCAGAATCAAGTTCCCCTAATCTATTTAATTGTTTTAAAATTTCCACTGATTTCAATGCCGCAGTTGGATTTGAAGAAAGTGTAAGAGCTTTTAATTCGTCAATATTATCATCAATTTCAAGTTCACTTTGAACTTGAAGTGCGATAAAAATAAAATCACTTTCTGTTCTCAATTCGTCTTTCAAATATTTTATTTTGTTATCCCAATAATTTTGAGGAAAACTTCCTAACAAATGTTTAACTGCAAAAACTTCATCTTTCACATCTTTTGTTTCATCAAAAAGATATTCATCATTTTCTGTTAATTGTTCTATTCTTAACTTTGCATTCAACATTGTTATTGCTGCTATCGAATTTTGCTCTGTTGAAATTTCAGATAAAATATCATAAATTTCATAATCAAAAATTCCTCTCAAAGGAACAACCTCACCCAAAGAATTTAAAATTAAATTCAAAGCAAGCAACATATCATTTTTATAATCGCCTCTTAACATATCCATAAAACTTTTTAAATAAGGAATATAAGAAGCAATATTTTCTGACATAGAAGACTTTTTCATTGCCTTAAAAAGTTCGTCTAAAACAGAAACATCTTGGTAAGCTACCAAAAATTTAACAGCGCAAAGTTGTTCAAAAACGTCATTTGAATGTAACATATCAAATGCTTTTTGATAACAATCGCCTGCGCCATACACTTTCAAAGCATCTATACAGTTGTACATCAAGCCTTCTTCTTCAGAAAAAATATTTTCATTAATCAATGGCAAAACTTCATCATTTTTTATGTAAGAAAAATATTTTGCAGCATAAGTTTTTTCATCAACCGTACCATTTTTAAATTTTTCAAGCATACAAGAAGTTATCTCATCATCTTCAAAATCTACAAGATTATAGATAAGGACATCTTCATAATCTGGAGAATACACAGATAAAAAATTTAAAATATTTTTATAATTATTTTCGTTAATTGCATTAGAAAGCCTATTTTTAACATTTTCTTTTATAAAATCAAATAAAAAATCACTTTTATCAACTAATTCACTAAAAGTCTGCACATCAGAATTATTTATAATTTCTGATGCTGCGTATTCAAAATCTTGACGGTTTTTACCCGTAAGTTTTTTTACAAGCTTTTCCATATACCTCTTTAATAGATTAATCTAAATAGAAACAAGTAACAACTTTGTGACCTTCTTCAGCATATTCAAATGCTTTATGAAGAGTTTTACTTGTATGAGATAAGAAGCAAATTAATTGATTGCAATCATCAATAATTTCTCTGTTACAAATTCTTGAAGCATCAGCCAAAGTCATCATAGCTCTGTCGGCATGTTCAATAATATTTGGAACACCGATTAATTGATCTTGAACGTCTGATGGTTGTTGTCCGATTGTTTGAGGTAAAACAACTTTTAATTTATCAGGATTAGCTTTCATAGCACCTCTGATTGCAGCAGCGTTTGTTCCTGAAGAACCACCTGATGTGATAATTGTATTACCTTGTTTAATCAAAGCAGTTGTCAAAGTTTCAATCAACTGCTGATGTGTAATAGGAAGATTACGACTACCAATGATTGCTATTCTTTTTGCAGATTGTTGAATTGTTGCCAATTCCATAGCAAGTTCATCTACTGTATCTGCATCTGAATCAGAAACGCTATCCAAATCATCTAATGGAACCATTATTGAAGATTGTTGTGTTTCTTTGTCATCACTGTCTGAATTCAAAATTTCAATTCTTTCGTCTTTCATCTGTCCTACCTTATAATTTCTATAACTTTTTTTAACGTCATGAATTTTTTATATTTTTTTAGTACGATAATGATAACATAAAAATTAAATTTTGGAATAGGGGAATGGAAAATATTTTAGATAATTTAAATAAAGAACAACTTGAAGCCGTAAATACACTAAAAGGCTCACTATTAATTCTAGCCGGAGCAGGCTCTGGAAAAACAAAAGTTTTAACTTCAAGAATTGCAAACCTTGTAAATAACGGCGCAAAAGCAAGAGAAATTTTAGCCGTTACTTTCACAAACAAAGCAGCAAAAGAAATGCGTGAAAGATTATCAAAAATTCTTGGAGAAGATACTGTAAAACGCATGTGGGTTGGAACTTTTCACAGTATCTGCGGAAGAATATTGAGACAAGATGTAGAAAATTTTGAATTTCCATCAGGCAAAAAACTTGATAAAAATTTTACAATTTATGATGAAACAGATTCTGTTGCAGTTCTAAAAAAAGTTATCAAAAAATTAAATCTTGACGAAAAACAATACATTCCAAAAGCCATAAAAGCAGAAATTTCTAAGGCAAAAAACAGAATGATGGACGCTTGGAATTTTTCAACTTTTGCAAGAGATTTCAAAATGCAAAGAATTGCAGAAGTTTTTGAAGCTTACGAAAACGAACTAAACAAAAATAACGCAATCGACTTTGACGATATGCTTTTGCTTGCCGTAAAACTTCTAACACAAAAACCTGAAATAAGAGAAAAATACCACGACAAATTCCAACACATTATGGTTGATGAGTTTCAAGATACAAACCAAGCTCAATACGATTTAGTAAAAT
>JAKSUT010000052.1 GCA_024408705.1 bacterium
ACTTAATAATTGTTAAAAATACAATTGACAAATTAATATTTAGTGTAAATAATGTTAAAGTCTTAACGGAAGCACTATATGTTAAGTTTGCAAGTGACGAAGAAAAGAAAGCTATAGTAACAGATTTAGTATGTATATCAGAAGCATTTAATAATTTAAATAAAAAAGATTTTATCGCAACAATAGATGAATTATCAAAAAGAATAGATGATTATTATTTAGCGGAAGAAAATAAGAAATTAAGAATTCAATATAAAAATGTAAATGATAACGATACAGAAGCTTTAAAATTTCAATTGCAGCTTAGAGAAAAACTAGAAAAACTTAAGAAAACAACTGGAGATTAGTAAATGAGAAAAAAAAGACAACAAGGTAGTTCAGTTACAAGTATTATGGAAGAAGATGAATCATTAGATTTATTAAACGATTCAAAAGATAACGAAAATTTAGATAGCGACATTGATGCTTCATTTATGCATATGGAGCTTGGAACAGATAACATTGAAGATATAGTTTCTTCAAAAAGAACTAATGATGTTTATATGATTGACAGCGCTGACATCGATTCAACAGTTATGGATGTTGAATTGCCAAAAGGTGTTGCTGTTGATGATCCTGTTCGTTTATATTTGCGTGAAATAGGTCGTATCAAACTTCTTTCAGCAAATGAAGAAATCGAATTGGCTAGAAAAATTATTCAAGGTGGTACTTCTGGTGCAATCGCAAAACGTAAACTTGTACAAGCTAACTTACGTTTAGTTGTAAGTATCGCAAAAAAATATGTTGGTCGTGGAATGTTATTCTTAGACTTAATTCAAGAAGGTAACTTAGGTTTAATCCGTGCAGCTGAAAAATTTGACCACGAAAGAGGTTTCAAATTCTCAACTTATGCTACTTGGTGGATTAGACAAGCTATCACAAGAGCAATTGCTGACCAAGCAAGAACAATCAGAATTCCTGTTCACATGGTTGAGACTATCAACAAATTGAAAAAAGTAACAAGAAGACTTGCTCAAGAACTTTCAAGAAAACCAACTGAAGATGAATTAGCAGTTGAAATGAACGTAAGCATTTCTAAATTGCGTGAAATCATTAAAATTGCTCAAGAACCTTTATCATTAGAAACTCCAATTGGTAAAGAAGAAGATTCAAGATTGGGTGACTTTATTGAAGATAAAGAAGCTGATGCTCCTGTAAAAACAGTTGCTTCTGAACTTTTAAGAGAAGATTTGGCAGAAGTTCTTTGCACTTTATCTCCTCGTGAAAGAGATGTTTTGAGACTTCGTTTCGGTATGGATGACGGTCGTCAAAGAACATTGGAAGAAGTTGGACAACTATTCGGTGTTACTCGTGAACGTATCAGACAAATCGAAGCAAAAGCATTAAGAAAACTAAGACATCCAAACAGAAGCAAACGTCTTAGAGAATATGTAGAAAACTAATCAAGTTTTTAAATATAAGAAAAGTCCCTTAATTGGGACTTTTTTTATTGAAAAATTTTAACTAAAACTATGTATTTGCAAGTGCATTTTGTTCTTCATCATCTTCGCTATTACTGCTATCCATTGAGGTTACAGAAATATTAACTTCTTTTGGCATGAATTTTAGTATCGCGTTTGTTAAATCATTACAAGAATTTACCCAAAATATAGATGAAGTTAAAATTTTCACAGGTACATCATCAGATGAAAGTTTTATAACAACAGGGTCAGAGCCTCTGTATTTATACATTATATCTTTTAATGCAACCAATCTTTCATAAGATATCTCTTTTAGCAATTCAATTATATAAATATTTGAGTTTTCAACAGGTTTTACTGTTTCAATAATTATACTTATACTATTTTCATCACGTCTTGAAATTTTACCTGAAATTATGACTTTCTTTTCTTGCTCTAAATAAGGCAAATAGTTTGTTTCAACAGATTGGTCATCTTTTCTTTTTCTTCTCAAAGTTGGGTCAAAATACACAACTTCAATTTTGCCTGTCAAATCTTCTATAGTCATAATTCTAATAAATTTCGTAGGATCTTTTTTCATTGGAATTTGACGAACAGCAGTGATTAACCCACAAATTGTAACCATTTTATCTGTCGGCAAATCGTTTAATTCAGAAATTTTATGAGTCATCAAGAAAGGCAAATGCTTTCTAATACTTGATAACGGGTGACTTGTTACATAAAATCCTAAAAATTCTTTTTCAAATTGTTGAATTTCTTTGTCAGAAAATTCTTCATCTGAGCCTTGCAAAGAAAAACTTGGAGCTTCTTCACCCAACATAGCAAACAAACTACCTTGTCCTATTTCTTTTTCTTTTTGTTCTCTTGCTGCTTGACCTAAAAGATAATCAATATTGTTCAATAATTGTTTTCTGCTCTTTTCTATATTTGAAAAAGCGCCAGATTTAATCAAACCTTCAAGAACTCTTTTATTTGAACATTTTGAATCAACACGTGTACAAAAATCATAAATTGATTTAAATTCGCCGTTTTTCTCTCTTTCTTCAATAATTTTTTGAACAACGACTTCACCAACTTGTTTAATTGATGCTAGACCGAATCTAATATTGTTTTCATCAGGTGAAAATTCAGCAAATGATTTATTAATATCAGGTGGAAGAACTTTTATTCCTTTTGTTTGTGCTTCTTCAATATATGCTTGAGTTTTTTCTTGGTCAGAAGAAACACTTGAAAGCAAGCATGCTAAATATTCGACAGGATAATGACATTTTAAATAAGCTGTTTGATAAGCTACGAAAGCATAAGCAGCAGAGTGGCTTCGGTTGAAACAGTATTTTGCGAAACTTTCGATTTGTTCAAAAAGAGTAATGGCATCTTCTTTTTTCATGCCGTGTTTTGCAGAATTTTCAACAAAAATCCCTTTTTGCTTTTGCATTTCTTCAATTTTTTTCTTACCCATCATACGACGAACCATGTCGGCTTGACCAAGAGAATAATCTGCTAACACTTGGAAAACTTGCATGATTTGTTCTTGATAAACAATAGTACCGTATGTATCTTTCAAAACAGGTTCTAAAAGTGGGTGAGCATAAGTGATTTCTTTTCTACCATGTTTTCTTTCAACGAACTCATCAACCATACCAGATTCCAAAGGACCAGGACGGAATAGGGCAACCAAAGCACCTAAATCTTCAAACAAGTCAGGTTTCAATCTTTTTACAAGGTTTTGCATACCTGAAGATTCAAGTTGGAATACGCCTGAAGTATCACCTTTCATAAGCATTTCATAAGTTGGTTTATCATCAAGCGGAATGTTATTAATATCTACATCTTCACCTGTTCGTTTTTTTATTGAAGCAAGAGTTTTGTAGATTGTAGTCAAGTTTCTCAATCCCAAAAAGTCCATTTTTAACAGACTTAAAACTTCAGTTACAGAATGTGGTGGGTAACCGGTTTGAACAATACCACCATCTTTTGTTGGCTGAATTGGAATAAGTTCGTTTAATGGCGAATGGGAAATAATAACACCTGCAGCGTGTGTACCTGTGTTATTTTTCAAACCTTCTATTGATTTTGCCATATCAATAAGTCGTTTTACACCAACAGATTTGCCTTCAAGCGGATTTGTTATAATTTGAAAATCTTCATCATAAAGTTTTTTCAAATCAGAACCTTCCATCATTGAATCTTCGATTGTTTCACCGGTGATAAAACCAGCAATTCTATTACTTTCGGCAAAAGGCACTTTCATGATACGTGCCACACCTTTAAACGCAGCTTTAGCAGCATAAGTACCAAATGTTATGATTTGACAAACTTTATCTTCACCATATTTTTCTTGAACATATTTGATAACTTCGCCCCTACGTTCAATACAAAAGTCGATATCAATATCGGGCATTGTGAAACGTTCTGGGTTTAAGAATCTTTCAAACAACAGTTTATGTTCAATTGGGTCTAAGTCTGTGATTTCTAGTGCATAAGCAACAACACTACCTGCCGCAGAACCACGACCAGGGCCAACTGGAATGCCGTGAGTTTTTGCGAAATGTATAAAGTCCCAAGTTATAAGGAAATATGCGGCAAAACCCATATCTTCAATAACTTTTAACTCATAATTAACACGTTCTTTTAAGCTATCAGAAATTTCATTATATCGCTTTTTTAAACCTAATTGAACTTGATATTCCAAATAAGATTCAATAGTATGACCTTTTGGCACTTCATAATTCGGCAAAGGTGATTTTCCAAGTTCTAAACCTAAATGGCATTTTTCGGCAATTTTTAAAGTGTTTTCAACGCATCTTTCAAATGTTTTTTCATCCATCCATTTGAAAGCATCACGCATTTGTTCGCCTGTTTTTACATAAAATTCATTTGTTTCAAAATGAAACCTGTTTGGATCATCTTTGTCAGAGTTTGTATTCATACAAAGTAAAGTATCATGCGCATCTGCCTCATCTCTTGTTAGATAATGAGAGTCATTTGTGATAACCATTTCAATTCCAAGTTCTTCTGCGATTTTAATCAAATCAGGATTTGTTTTCTTTTGATCTGTAAGTCCATGATCTTGAAGTTCAATATAATAATCTTCACCAAATAAATCTTTAAACTTTTTAGCGACTTCTACAGCTTTCTTATAACCATCATTCATTAAAGTTTGAAGCAATTCACCACCTAAACATGCAGAAAGGCAAATTAGGCCTTCTGAATGTTTCTCAAGAAGTTCAAAATTAATTCTTGGTTTGTAATACATACCTTCACAATGAGCGATAGAAACAAGTTTGATAAGATTTTGATAACCTGCTTTATTTTTTGCAAGCAAAACCAAGTGATACAAAGGGTTATGAGAAATGTCTTTATGAGTTAATTCATTGTCATGCATATAAAATTCGCAACCCAAAATTGGTTTAACTTTGTTTTGATAATTTCGTGTTGCAAGTTCGTATAACTCCATATCGCCATACATAACACCGTGGTCAGTAATAGCAATAGCAGGCATTTCGTTTTCTATTGCAAATTCTATAAGCTTATTTATTTTTATTGCACCGTCCAACAGAGAATATTCTGTGTGAAGATGTAACGGAACAAATTGCATATATCCCCCGTTTTAGTTGTTATTTTTTAATGATTTTATTATTATCATCAACAAATACTATTGCAGGATTGAAGTTTTCTCTTTCTTCTAAAGTCATAGAAGCATAAGACAAAATGATAACTTTATCCCCTTTTTGAACTTTTCTTGCAGCTGCACCATTCAAACAAATTGTACCGCTATTTGTATCTCCTGTAATAACATAAGTTTGAAATCTTTCACCATTATTAACATCTAAAATTTCAACTTTTTGCCATTCTTGTAACTTTGCTGCATTCATCAATTCTTTATCAATTGTGATTGAGCCTACATATTCTAAATTTGCATCTGTAACAGTTGCTCTATGTATTTTTGAATATAAATATTCTAATTTCATTGACCTCTCCTTGTAGTTATATTTTATCAAAAACAAACTCTTAAAAAACAAATAATGAAGTTTTATGTTAATAATTTTTTTCTTAATATAACTAGATTTCGCACTTATGTAAACTTATGTTACAAAGATAAGGCAAAAAATTAAAGTTTTAATAGAGATGTGTCGATAAAAAACTTGTAAGGGAAATTAAAAAGGTATATAAGGAGTCACAATTATGGGTATGTCAGCTTCACAAATGAGATTTTGCATGCTAACAGGCAGAAAATCTGATATAGAATATCAAGGTCAACAAATTAACCAACAACGTACAACATTAGCAACACAATCATCTGTTATGAACGAACAATTGCTTACTTTAGCAGTTCCTACTCCTCCTAGCACTGATGATTATGTTAGAACAGTTTATAAATTCAACAACGGTGGTCAAGAATGTATGCTTACTGGTAAAGTTGTTTACGATAGCGCTACAGGTACTTGGGACGTTGGATACGCTAGAACTGATTCTATTGAAAAAGGTGAAAAATTCGGTCAATTCAGATTCGACAAAAACGTTATTCCTGAAGAAAAAGATGCTTCTGGTAACGTTACAAAACCTGCTCAAACTCAATACTTAACTAAAGAAGGTACTTTGATGCACAAAGTTGTTACTGATCCAACTGCTGATGGTTACGACTTCGCTCAAGCTTCTGACGTTGAAATGATTAGAAAAGATTGTAACAAACCAAGCGAAGACTTCTATGTTTACAATACATCTTCTGGTTACAGATATGTTGCTGAAAGCGATTTAGAAGATAAAGCTGGTACTAGCGATGGTATTTCTACTTACGCTATCAACCAAAATGCTCAAAAAACTGAATCTGCAACTATGAAAGGTTGCCAAGTTGAATACAACGAAAAAAACAGAATCACTAGAATCATTGATAGCGAAGGTACTGAATACCAAATGTCTATCGAAACTCAACACGACGAAGATGCTTACAAAGATGCATACAACCAATATGAATTTGATAAATATGAATACGAACAAAAAATGAACGAAATCAACGCTAAATTAGAAGTTATTCAAGCTCAAGATAAACAATTAGAATTGAAACTTTCTAACTTAGATACTGAACAAAGCGCTGTTTCTACTGAAATGGATGCAGTTAAAAAAGTTCTTGATAAAAACGTTGAATCTACATTCAAAACATTCGGTTAATCAACAAATAATTATATACCCAAACCCTACCTATATTCCCTTCCTTACTAAAATTTTCGCCTCTCATATTTTTGAGAGGCTTTTTCTTTTGTAACGAAATATTACAAGAAAAGAAGAAAAAATTAAAGTTTTAAAACAAGTATGTCGATAAAAAAGGAGTAAGGAAAATTTAAGGTATATAAGGAGTCACAATTATGGGTATGTCAGCTTCACAAATGAGATTTTGCATGCTAACAGGCAGAAAATCTGATATAGAATATCAAGGTCAACAAATTAACCAACAACGTACAACATTAGCAACACAATCATCTGTTATGAACGAACAATTGCTTACTTTAGCAGTTCCTACTCCTCCTAGCACTGATGATTATGTTAGAACAGTTTATAAATTCAACAACGGTGGTCAAGAATGTATGCTTACTGGTAAAGTTGTTTACGATAGCGCTACAGGTACTTGGGACGTTGGATACGCTAGAACTGATTCTATTGAAAAAGGTGAAAAATTCGGTCAATTCAGATTCGACAAAAACGTTATTCCTGAAGAAAAAGATGCTTCTGGTAACGTTACAAAACCTGCTCAAACTCAATACTTAACTAAAGAAGGTACTTTGATGCACAAAGTTGTTACTGATCCAACTGCTGATGGTTACGACTTCGCTCAAGCTTCTGACGTTGAAATGATTAGAAAAGATTGTAACAAACCAAGCGAAGACTTCTATGTTTACAATACATCTTCTGGTTACAGATATGTTGCTGAAAGCGATTTAGAAGATAAAGCTGGTACTAGCGATGGTATTTCTACTTACGCTATCAACCAAAATGCTCAAAAAACTGAATCTGCAACTATGAAAGGTTGCCAAGTTGAATACAACGAAAAAAACAGAATCACTAGAATCATTGATAGCGAAGGTACTGAATACCAAATGTCTATCGAAACTCAACACGACGAAGATGCTTACAAAGATGCATACAACCAATATGAATTTGATAAATATGAATACGAACAAAAAATGAACGAAATCAACGCTAAATTAGAAGTTATTCAAGCTCAAGATAAACAATTAGAATTGAAACTTTCTAACTTAGATACTGAACAAAGCGCTGTTTCTACTGAAATGGATGCAGTTAAAAAAGTTCTTGATAAAAACGTTGAATCTACATTCAAAACATTCGGTTAATCAACAAATAATTATATACCCAAACCCTACCTATATTCCCTTCCTTACTAAAATTTTCGCCTCTCATATTTTTGAGAGGCTTTTTATTAAAAATTTGCTATTAATTCTAATTTTTTGTAAAATATATTTTATATAGGGAGACGGTATAAATGATTGAAAGACAAAAATTACACGAACAAGATGCAATAAAAAGAAGAAACAACTTTGATGCAGTTGAAGATAATCTATCAGCAGAAGAAATAAAACTTGAAGCTTCAAGATGTTTAAACTGTAAAAATCCTCAATGCGTTAAAGGTTGTCCTGTAAATATCAACATTCCGGCTTTTATCGCAAAGATTAAAGAAGGTGATATTCAAGCTGCTGGTGATATTATCAGAGAAACAAGTTTATTACCGTCTGTATGCGGTAGAGTTTGCCCTCAAGAAAGACAATGTGAAGGCAAATGCGTTTTGGGTATCAAAGGCGAATCTGTTGCTATCGGCGCTTTAGAAAGATACGTTGGTGATAATTCTTCTGCAAAACAAACAGAAATAAAACCAACAGGTAAAAAAGTTGCAATTATTGGCTCAGGTTGTGCAGGTATTACAGCAGCCGCAGATATTAGAAAAGCAGGTCATGAAGTTGTTGTATTTGAAGCTCTACACAAACTTGGCGGAGTTTTGAGATACGGGATTCCACCTTTCAGACTTCCAAGAAAATTTTTAGATAGAGAAATTGACACACTAAAATCAATGGGTGTTACTTTCCACAAAAACGTAATTGTCGGAAAATCTATTACATTAAAACAACTAAAAGAAGATGGATTTGATGCTATATTCATTTGCTCAGGTGCAGGTTTACCTAAAATGTTAGGCGTAAAAGGGGAAAACCTAAATGGCGTTTATTCTGCAAATGAATTTTTAACTAGAGTAAATCTTATGAACGCTAATAGCGAAGATACTCCAACACCACTTAAAATAGGCGAAAGAGTTGCCGTAATCGGTGGTGGTAATGTTGCAATGGATGCTGCAAGAACAGCCGTTAGAGTCGGAGCAAAAGAGGTTTATATCATTTATAGAAGAACTGAAAAAGAACTTCCTGCTCGTGTTGCTGAAATTCGACATGCCAAAGAAGAAGGAGTTATTTTCAAACTACTTCATTCACCTGCTGAAATTTTAGGTGAAGATGGTTGGGTAAAATCAATGAATTTGAGCATCATGGAGCTTGGGGAACCTGATGAAAGCGGAAGAAGAAAACCAATTGACACAGGTAAAATCGACAACATGCCAATTAATACCGTTATTATTGCACTTGGTACAGGTCCTAACCCAATTATTCAAAAATCAACAATATCAGATAATATTGAAATTAACACAGATAAAAAAGGCTATTTTGTAGTTGATGCAGAAACAAATGCAACTTCATATCCTGCGATTTTTGCAGGCGGCGATGTTGCTCCAACAGGCGAATCAAACGCAATTAATGCTATGGGTGCAGGAAAACGTGCTGCAAAAGCTATAAACGAAATGCTTGCAAAATAAATTTCCTCTAATTGTGCCATGAAATTTTAATTTACCAAAGTTATAATTATGGTATGAATAGCAGAGTATTAATTTCAGCAATATTATCATTATCTTTTGTTGCAAATCCAATTATTGCAGCAGAATTTGACCTGTCCATTGATGATGATATAAGAAGAAATTACAACCCAAATAAGCTTGTAGAGGATATGAATTTGCCTCCACTACCTGATATCGAAAAAGATATTCAGCAAGCTAAAGCGGCTCAAACAAAACCGGCTAAACAACAGGCTAAACCTGTAACAACCCCAAAAACACAAACAAATACAAAACCAAATACAGCGGCTCAAAAGGCGCCTGAAAAAATTGACGATATAACAAAATCGACTCCACTTAATATAAAAGCCGATTACAACAATTATCAAACAACAAATCCTGAACAAAGTTATGCCAAAATAAAAAAAGGCACAAAAATTAAAATGGTTTCTAAGTATGATATTTCAGACAGAACACCAAAAGGTTCAAGATTGGCATTTATTTCCACTTATCCGGTTACAACGTCATGCTTTACAATACCAAAAGGCTCATTATTTATAGGTGAAATAATAAATTCTCACAAACCTCAAATATCAGGTAATGGTGGGCTTTTGACTATAAAAATTACAGGCGTTTTAGTTAATAACCAAATTTTGCCTATCAATGCAGACGTAATTAAAACAAATAAAAGAAAAGTTTTTAGAAACAATATAAAAGGTAACAGAAAATTTATGGCTAACACCGGTAAATCAATCAAGCCATCAGCAAAATTTTCAAAAAAAATGTTTAAAGCATCAAAAAAATGTGTTAAGAAAGGTGGTTTTAATATCCTTCTTTCTCCATTCCCTGCCGCTTTAGGAATTGTTGCAGTTGCAGGTAACACTGCCATTTCACCTGCTATATCATTATTCAAAAAAGGTGATGGTATAAAATTACCTAAAGGAACTGTTTTCCAAGTAAAACTAACCCAAGATATGTATATTTACAAATAATTTTAGTTCTTAAAAACCACAGGAATAAATAAATAAATAAATAAATAAATAAATAAAAAAGATAAAAAAAAGACTTGCATTTCTGCAAGCCTTTTTCAAACCAAATCTAAAACTATTTACCGTTAACGATAGTTTTGAATTTTTTACCAGCTGAGA
>JAKSUT010000053.1 GCA_024408705.1 bacterium
TTATATGGTGAAACAAAATTTTCTAAAATTTTACTTGAAGCAGTTGTTGGATAACCAACAAAATTCATATTATCTTTTAAAGCAAGAGGAATACCTGCTAACAATGGTAATTCTTCACCCTTAGCAATTTTTTCATCAACTTTTTTAGCTGTTTCTAAAGCACTTTCTTTAGTTAAACAGTTAAAACTTTCTACTTTATCTTCTACTTCATCAATTCTTTCAAAAAAAGCATTTACAAGCTCAACAGAAGAAATTTCTTTATTCAAAAGAGCTTTTCTTTGTTCAGCTGCTGTTTTAGTTAAAATATCTTTCATCCCTATTTCTCCTTATGTATAACAATTATACATTAAACATAATAATTCAGAAACAAAATTTCATATTTATATACAAAAAAAAGAGGGAATCAAATTGATTCCCTCTTTTTATTTATCAAGTTAATTATGCAGAAACTTTTGATTTTGTTTTTTCAATACAAGCAATTAATGTATCTGCTACTTGTTTTTGTTCTTCAGGAGTGATTTCTGGGAACATTGGAAGAGAAATAACAAGTTTTGTATTTTCTTCTGTAATTGGTAATGTACCTTCTGTCAAACCTAAATAGTTATGAACTTTTTGTAAGTGTAGAGGAATTGGATAATACAACATTGCACCAATACCGTTATCTAAAAGCAATTTATGAACTTCATCACGGTTAGGAATTTTTACTGTATATTGGTGATATACACAATATGTATTGTCTAATTCAACAGGAGTTTGAACATCAGCACAATCTTTGAATAATTCATTATATCTTGCTGCGTTTTCTCTACGTTTTTTGTTCCATTCATTAATATAAGGAAGTTTTACTCTTAAAATAGCTGCTTGGATTTCATCAAGACGACTGTTTACACCGATTTCATCATGATGATATCTAATTGCACCACCGTGGTTTCTTAATGCAATAACTCTATCATTGATAGCAGTTGAGTTAGTAGTTAATAAACCACCATCACCCATTGTACCTAAGTTTTTAGTTGGGTAGAAGCTGAAGCAACCGATGTCACCAATTGTACCAACTTTTTTACCTTTGTATTCAGCACCAATAGCTTGACAAGCATCTTCAATTACGTATAAGTTATGACGTTTTGCAATATCCATAATTACATCCATATCGCAAGGTTGTCCGTATAAGTGAACTGGAATGATTGCTTTTGTTTTTGGTGTAATAGCATTTTCAATTTTTTCAGCATCTAGGTTGAAAGTATCAGCATTAATATCAACGAAAATTGGTTTTGCACCTACAATACCGATTGCTTCTGAAGTTGCAACGAATGTAAATGCAGTTGAAATAACTTCATCACCTTCACCTATATCTAAAGCTCTCAATGCTAAGTGTAAAGCATCTG
Source organism: bacterium (assembly GCA_024408705.1). Classification (GTDB taxonomy): domain Bacteria; phylum Cyanobacteriota; class Vampirovibrionia; order Gastranaerophilales; family Gastranaerophilaceae; genus JAKSUT01. Next base: position 1,386 of record JAKSUT010000053.1, read on the forward strand.
TACCTGAGTTTAAAGTTACAGCATGTTTAACATCAAGATAACTAGCAATTTCTTTTGAAAATTCTTTATTGTTTTCGCCCAAAATATAAGAACCTGAACGTAATACATCTACAACTGCTTTTTCAACTTTATCGCCGATTTGAGCATATTGTCTTTTTGAATCTAAAATAGGTATCATATAAAATCTCCTCTATTAATTTACCTTACTATTTAAGTTTATCACATGATTATAGTGCCTTTATATAACCTTAATAAGCATGTAATATAAAATATGGCGATTAATTAAAATCGCCATACAAAACTTATCTTAATTTTACTTTTACTGAATTTCCGCTTTTCAAAATATCAACTTTATCTTCTCTAGCAAGCCAGCCTAAGCCTAAATCAGCAAAATTGCTTTTCAAATCTAAATCTTTTTTCAATTTTGAAAAAGTAACTTCACCGTTATCTGCTAAATAATTATAAATTTTACCTGCTGATAAACCAATATTTTCTTGTAATAATTCTTGCATTTTCTTATCTCCTTTATTTATTTTTACTACTTCTTTTAATTTTTTTAATTATTTTGTCATTATAGTCTTGCCTCTAAATTTTTAATCTTCTTCTCTATTTTTTTATCTATTTTCTTTGCATTTGGTTGTATTGAATAATAACCAACGTATGCTTTATAATTTTTTAATGCTTCCATATTTTCACCATTCTGTTCTTTAATAGTAGCTAAAAGCAAATACGCATCTGCATTATCAGGATTTAAAGAAAGAGAACGTGAAAGATATTCTATTGCAGTTGGAATATTTTTAGCTTTTTTGAAAGCTAAAGCAGATTTGTAGAAGTTATCCGCATATTTTTTACATTTTAAAATATAATCAATATTTGCTGCCGCATCTGCATTATCAGGAGCTTCTTTCAAAATATCATTTAAGACTTTTTGAGCTTCATCAAAATGTCTGTTATAAGTAAATATTTCTGCCAAATAAATATCTTCATCAATGTTGTCAGATAAAACTATTGCTTCTTCAAAACATTTTTTAGCATTTGCGACATCAAAATTAGTCAAATAAACTTCGCCTTTAACCAAATTTGAAACAATATCATTAGCTTCAGTTGAAAGAATTTCATCAGTTATAGCTGCTGCTTTTTCTTCATTATTAGCCAATTTCATCAATTTCAATTTTGCTAAATAAAGTTCCAAATCTTTACCATCAGAAGCAATTGCTGAATTTAAAGCTTTTACGGCTTTTGCAATTTCTTTATTTGAAGCGATTGTAGAATTTGCTGCATAATATTTAGCTTGTGCATAATATGAATTTGCCAAACCTTTCAATGCAGAAGTTTTGTATTCATCAACGCTTACTAATTTGTTATAATAAGTGATTGCTTGATTATAATTGGCATTTGCATAAGACAAATCTGCAATTTTTAATTTTGCATCATAATTTGCATCATTAATTGAATCTGCAGTTTTTAGTTGTTCAATCGCAAACTCAAAATCACCTCTTTTAGCATAAATATCAGCTGTATCTAGGTAAGATAAAGCAAATTCAGGTTTTGCCATTGTAGATTTTTTGAAACAATTTAATGCTGCTGCCTCGTTTCCTTGCTCTTTATATGCTTTTCCTAACAAATTAAGAATTGCTGGAGAATTTGGACTTAAAGCCAAAGCATTATTCAAATAAGAAATAGCACCTGTATAATCTTTTTGTTGCATTTTACTTTGTGCTAAGTGGTACATAGCAATTGTGCTTTTTGTATTGTAATTTAATGCAGAAGTAAATTTCTTTTCTGCTGAAGCATAATCACCATTAATAAAATCAATAGTACCCGAATTATCAATAGCTGCTGCATAAGCTTTATCTTTTGCAACAGAAGTGTCAAAATATTTTTTAGCTTCTTCGTTATTACCTTTAACTAATTCAATAACACCTGCTGCGTTATAAGCTCTTGCGTTATTAGCATCATATTTGATTGCCAATTTAAACTCTTCTAATGCTGAATCAAGTAATTCATCAATATTTGCACGATATTTCATATTAGAAGAATTTGTTCTTTGATAATAAACTAGCCCTTGAGCATAGTGCAAATCAGAGTTTTTTGGATAAGTTTTAATTAATTTATCAATACTTTCTTGAGCTGCATCTAATTTATTTTGCTTAGCCATATTTACAGTTTTTAAAGCCAATGCATTGATATTTTTAGGATTTTTCTTAATTTCACTATTTAAAATATCATTTGCAGAGTCATAGTAGCCATATTCAATCATTTTTAAGATTTTATTATAATCAACTGCTACTGGAACTTCTACAGTTTGTTTAACAATTTTCTTAACTTTTTTACCAGTTTTTTTATTTTGTTTAATAACAACCTTTTGAGTAACTTTTTTAGTCTTTTGAGGTGCTTCTTTAAATACAAAATCAGATGAACTTCTTGCTCTTGGAGCAGCTAATTCAACAATTGGAGTTGCATTTGCTTGCAAACACATAGTCCCAGCTATTACAGCTAAGGCAAAAATCTTTTTCATAATACCTCCATCTTTCTTAATCCTTAAAATTATTGTATAATATTTTTAAGTTAATGCAAAATTATTAAGATATAGTAAATTTTTAAGGTAATTTAATGAATGAAAATTCAAAACAGTATTTAGAAGATTTCAAATCATACCTACTTGTAGAAAAAAACTTTTCAAAACATACAGTAAAAGCATATTATTCTGACGTATTGGGTTTCTTAATATGGCTTGATAACGAAACTTGCCTGAATGCAAATTTTTCAAAGGTAAGAGATTACATTCATTTTATACAAAGATTTGACTATAAAAAAACAACTGTCGTTAGAAAAATTGCATCTGTTAGAACTTTTTATAAATTCTTATACAGAGAGCGATTAATAGACTCAAATCCAACAATAAATTTAACTTCACCTAAAAGACCAAAATCTTTGCCAAAATTTTTAACAGTTGATGAAGTAGAAAAGATTTTAAACAACGTCAAAATGGATACACCTGCTGGATACAGAAACAGAACCATTTTAGAACTTTTATGGGCAACTGGAATGCGAGTTTCTGAGTTAAGCGGACTAAATTTTGAAAATCTTAATTTAGAAAATAATGAAATTACTGTTTTTGGTAAAGGTGCAAAAGAACGTATAGTTTTAATTTCAGATAGAGCAAAAAAATATCTTGAAAGATATATCAAAAACGTTAGACCACTTGTTGCTAAAGGATACAAATTACCTACACAAACAGAAAGTTCACCTATTTTTATAAACAACACAGGCTTTAGACTTCAAAATAAATCTATTAGAAACGCAATAAATGAAATAGTAAATAACATAGAACTGCCAAAACATGTCACACCACACATGTTCAGACACAGTTTTGCAACAAGATTAATTGAAAATGGTGCAGATTTAAGAGTTGTACAGGAATTACTAGGTCATGCAAGTATTTCTAATACACAAATTTACACACACGTTTCAACACAACATTTAAAAGAAGTTTATAATCAAACACACCCTAGAGCTTAATTTTTTCGGATATTATAAAACATAGTAACACCGCTCTTTTTAGATAAAGAACCAGAAGTTGTACCATCTTCAATATAATTATCTATAATTTGCATATTGTCTTTTGTTTGCGGATTGATTTCAAAAGATTCAACTTTTACGTCGTTAGTTTTTTGATATTTCCCATCATCAATATCTAAGATTAAACCTATATTATTCTTTATAGAATCAGTTTTTACAAACATTTCAAGAACATTTTTGTTATAACCAATTACATAATTCGCTGTTGTCGCATAAGGAGTACCGAAAACTTTTACAAATTGAGAATAATCTTCAGGCATAACATCGTCAACAGCTTTTTGCATAAAATCAGTAGTACAGCCCATACCGATTACTCTTGGACAATAGCCATTATCAATACAATTAACAAAAATATTTTTCATACTTTGTGCAAAAGCATTTCCCCCATTTTCAACTTGTTTAAAATCAGACAAATCCATTGTTGATTTTTCAGTGTTTTTAGTCGGACTAAAACGAACTCCTTGCTTATTTACACCATGACCTATAAACGCAATATCTACTTTTGAATTTTTATCCAAAGAATTTTCAAGTTTAGAGAACAAATTATCAAGCGCATCATCGGCTGAAACATCATTATTTGGTTGCATTACTATTATATTATCGTAATGACCTAAGAAACTATCATCAAATTTAAAATTATAATTAGAAATATTATCTTCTGTACTTGTAAACCCTGTGCTTACGACGTTTGGACGAAAAGCATTTGTAGAATCTGCATTCTCATTAAAAGTTAAAAATACCAAAGTTTTTTGTTTAGCTCCAAATTTTTCACCATTAGCCAATTTTTGAGCAGGAGTTAAAACTTTTTCTTTCAAATCATTTAGAGAAATACCATTTAATACTGCCGGATTTTTATATTCACAGCCTTGTATATCTTTATACAAATCTTTAATTTCTTTTAAACATTCAAAATGGTCATTAACATCTTCACCTTCAGGAATAAGATTAGAATAATATGTACCGAATTTTCCTAGAGAATTATCCTCAAATTTATTTACAATATTTTTATTATTTTCAAGTGATTTCTTACTTTGAGCCATAACAAAGCCGCTATTAGCAGCAGCTAATAACATCATTGACAAAGCAAGAGCTTTTTTATTTCCTTTCAAAGCAAAATTAGATTTTGACTTAATTTGAGAAGAAATATTTGGATTATTAAATTTATAATTATAATTATTAAATCCGATTTTCATAGTATTCCCTTATAAAAATAAAAACCAAATTTTATATAAAATTGATTATGGAAATAATACATTTTAAGATTTGTAACAAAAGTTGTAAACTTTTAAAGTTTTCATGTTTTATTACCGACATAATAAATATTGATAGGTAAATAGTGGGTGTAGATATGACAGAAATTTCAGAATTAACACAAAAGATTGCACAACAAACAGCAATTAAAAAGACAGCAGATACAACAGCTACTCAAGCTCAAGATGATCATACAAGTATTCTTGGAGACTTAGGAAGTGCAAAACAAGAAGCAGATTCAGTTGAAATTTCTTTCAACCAAGCTAATGATGCAGCAAAAACTGCTGATGACAACCTTAGTTCTGCATTATCTACATTAAGCAGAGCTGAAGACGGTGTTAAAAATGCTCAAGAAACATTAGAAAGTGCAAAAGAATCTGGTAATGAAGAACTAATTCAAAAAATGCAAACAAATTTTGATAGAGCTACACAAGCTTATGAAAAAGCTTCACAAGAAGCTGAAAAAGCAAAAGAAGAACAAGGTGTGACTCAACAAGCAAAAGCAGATGCAGAAACAAAACTTGAAGCTTCAAAAAATAATGTTGCTAAATTAACTCAAGATGAAACAAAAGCTTCAGATAATGCTAAAACTACAAAAACAACTGCTGATGAAGAAGGTAATAAATTAAATCAATTAACAGAACAAAAAGAACAACTTGAAGCAGAAGAAGCTGCTAAAGCAGCATCTGATAAAGATTTCGACACAGCAATGAACAAAGCTGCAGAAAACATTAAAAATGCTGATGGTGCATTCGATGGCAAAAAAGACGGTGCTTCAACTCACTTAGAACAAAGTATCGCATTAGCAAATCAACCAGAAGAAGACAGAAAAAATATTCAAGCTAAATTAACAAAAGAATTTGATTCAACAGACCATAACTTCGACAAAGAAGCTGGTAGAAGCGCAACTCACGGATATGCAGTTGAAGACAGAGATTTAGCAAACTTAAACGAAGTAACAGGTATGCTAGATGGTTCTTCAGCTGAAAACGTAGCAAAAATGTACCAATGCGCAGTACCTTTAAATGGTGATGATGTATTTAAAATGGAAGCAGACACAGTTGCAGGCTTGTTAGAAGAATCAAAAACAGGCTTCTCTGATGAAAACAAAGCTAAAATTCTAAACTCAATTGATAATGGTATGCAAGGTGAAACACCTGTAACTCACACAAAATATGACAGACAAGTTGTTGATGTTTTCACTGATAACTACACAACAGAAGTATCTGATGCAGATATCGAAAAACAAATTAACACTTTAAAAGATAAAGTTTCAGGTAGCAACCCAGAACCTCTTACAGAAAAAGAATTTAGAGCTATTACATACTTATATGATATTGATGCAGGCGGTGAAAAAATTGGTATCACTAACTGGGACGGTTCTTTAGGTGTTCAAGAAGGACAACAATTCAACAAACGTGAATTAGAAGCTATGGCTAAAATAGACACAACTCCTGTTCAAGGTGAAGGCGAAGGCGCTCCTGTTGATGCTGTAGCTGTAAAAAACATTTATGCTTCACGTCAAGATCAAATGACAGGTTCTTCACACGTATTGAAAGATATACCTGAAGATTCAATCATTTTAGAAAATTCAACAAAATGCAGAACAAGAAAAGATAACGCTATCGCAGCAAGTTCAAAAGGTTACGATGGTAAATTCATTAACCAAGCACCAATTAAATCTGAAAATTCTTCTCAAACAGTAAAATATAGTGGATATTTCTTACACAACCAACCAGAAGACAAACTAAGCGATTTTGAAAAATCATTAGTACAAAGTATGAGAGATGAAGCAAGCTCAAACGCAGACGGAAAATGCAAAACATATTATATGATTGTTACTCACTCTAGAGAAAATATCGGTAACGGTTTCAAAGACAGAGGTATCGAATATGGCGGAAGCTATGACCAATGCTTGATTGCCTTTACTGTTTCAGATGATGGCAAAACTTGGACAAAAACAACTCCAGAAATTTATGACGATTATATGAAAAAAATCAAAAAATAAATATCCAAAAGCCTTATAAACACTAGTTTATAAGGCTTTTTTAATATAAAAGTTTAATAAATTTAACAATTTGCTTTATATGTAAAATAGCCTTAAAATACCTATATGAGTGAGTTTTATCCAATATTAACAAATGACGGCTCTGTAGGGCTTTTTAGTATAAAAGACAATGATATATATCATTCTGCCTATGGTGCGCTTTCTGAAAGTTTTGAAAAGTTTGTCTTACCAGCAGATTTAGCCTCAAAAATAATAGAAAATAATGAAGTAAAAATTTTAGATATTTGTTATGGAATCGGATACAACACAAAAACTTCTATTCAAACTTTTTTAAATCTTAAAAAAAATAATTTCAAAAAAAATAAAAAATTTTCAAAAAATTTTTCGAGAAAAATTTTCAAAAAAAATTTCGCTCCTACTTTTAATATCGCGTCGATAGATACCGATAACATTTCAGAGCAAAAAAAGTGGAATTTTAAAAAAAAATTTAATAAAAAATTTTCAAATAAAAAAAATCCTGCTGAAAAAATTTCTGACTCAACAAATAGTATCGCGTCGATAGATGCCGATAATATTTATGTGGAAAATTTAGACTTTGAAAAATTTTCTGGCGAATTTGAAGAAAACAAAAAATCAAAAAAAAATTCTACCGACAACGAAAAAAAATCAAAAAAACATTTTAATCTTTTCTTCAATAATCAAAAATCTAATTTAGAAAGCAAAAAACTTATAATAGATGCGATTGATATTGATAAAGAGCTTGTTTATATTTCACCATTTATAAGATGTGATTTGATTAATCATAACAAAGCTAAACACATTAATAAAGCCTTACTTAATTACTTAACATCTTCTGATACAAATAATAATGAAAGCTCTAATACATTTTTAAAATTAAAAAACGAACTCACAAGAAAAGATTATATATCATCTAAGACCGCAAAAAAATATAAACTACATAAGAACACAAATAAAATTATATATAATTCATTAAAAAAACAAAATGAAGATTTTATATCGAACGAAATATTAAAAAATAATCTTTCAAAAAAAATATTTTCTTCAATTTTTGACAAAAATATAAAAAAAATACACAAATTAAATGAAATAAATAGATATAAACTAAAGGACGAAGGAAATAAATCGACCTTTTTACATAATATATATTATCAGTATATATCTATGCGTGATATTTTTAATAGATTTTTATCATTTTTTACTAAAAATTCTGTTCAAAATGATATTATGTTAAATTTTCACTTTTCTGATGCAAGAAATGTTATACAAAACTTAGATAAAAAATACGACTTTATATTTTTAGATGCGTTTTCACCAAATAAATGTCCAATCCTATGGAGTGAAGACTTTTTTAAATTACTAAATTCAAAGTTAAAAGAAGATGGAGTTCTTTTAACATACTCATCAGCAGCAGCTGTTAGAAACGCAATGATGCACGCAGGATTTTTCGTAGGCAAAATATTTAACAAAGACTTAAACAAGTTTACAGGAACTATTGCCACAAAGAAAAATGATTTGGTAATATATTCTTTAGACGAACTGGAAATGGCTCTAATAAATTCTAAATCCGGAATAACCTACAAAGACCATTCATTAAATTCTTCAATAGAAGAAATCATCTCAGCAAGAGAAGATGAAATAAAAAACAGTAATTTAAAATCAAGTACAAAAGCAGTTAAGGAAGTAAAAAATGCAAGACAAATATGATTTAATAGTAGTTGGTGGCGGAACAGCAGGATGTGCTGCCGCATATACAGCAGGAAAACTAGGTGTAAAAACATTATTAATCGAAAAGAATTCTTTTTTAGGTGGAACAATAACTTCATCACTAGTTGTTCCAGCAATGAAAACTTCTAAAAATCAAATAAACACTGACTTTTTTAATGAATTAGTATCTGAATTAACCATTCTAGGCGGACAAACAACATATCAAGATAACAAAGGTTGGTTTAACCCAGAACTTACAAAAATCGCATTAGATAGGTTAATGCAAAAATCCAATACAGATGTGCTTTTCAACACCGAAGTAACAAAAATTTCATTGAAAAATAAACATATTGAAGGCATTTGTATAAATCGAGAAATATTATCAGTATGTATCGCGTCGAAATACATTGTAGACGCAACTGGAAATTGTGAAATTGGAAAACTTTCAAATTGCGAATTTTTAAACACTGAAGAAGAAAAACAACCAGTTTCTTTACGATTTGAAATGGGTGGTAT
>JAKSUT010000054.1 GCA_024408705.1 bacterium
TTGGTGTTATCTTGGTTTCAATAGAATTGATTTTGATGCTTTTAATTCTATTATTCGTTCCTGGTAATATCGCTGGTGCTTGCTTTATCGGTTTTGCAATTGGTGAATCTTTAGGTGCATCTGCTCTTCGTGTTGCAGGTGGTATCTTCACAAAAATTGCAGATATCGGTTCTGACTTGATGAAAATTCAATTCGGTATTAAAGAAGATGACCCAAGAAACCCTGGTGTTATTGCTGACTGTACTGGTGATAACGCTGGTGACTCAATTGGACCAACAGCTGATGGTTTTGAAACTTATGGTGTAACTGGTGTTGCTCTTGTTTCATTTATACTTCTTGCTGTAAAAGGTGACGTAAACCAATGTCAATTATTGGCTTGGATTTTCACAATGAGATTTTTAATGATTGTTACTTCAATCGTTTCTTATTGGATTAACAGTGTTGTTACAAAAATTTATGCTGCTAACACAGCTAAATTTGATTTTGAACAACCTTTAACAAACTTAGTATGGATTACTTCAATCCTTTCAATTGCAATGACTTATAGCGTAAGCTACTGGTTATTAGCACCAATGGGTGGTAATCTATGGTTGATTTTATCAACAATTATTTCTTGTGGTACAGTGGGTGCTGCTTTAATTCCAGAAGCAACTAAAAAATTCACTTCTCCACAAGCTCTTCACACAAAAGAAGTTGTTACAGCTTCTCGTGAAGGTGGTGCATCATTAACAATCCTTTCAGGTATTGTTTCAGGTAACTTCTCAGGTTTCTGGATTGGTGCAGTTATTGTATTATTAATGGGTTTAGCTTATGCAGCTAGCTTATTCATTCCTGAAGCTACAATGATTTATCCATCTGTATTTGCATTTGGTTTAGTTGCATTTGGTTTCTTAGGAATGGGACCTGTTACAATTGCTGTTGATTCTTATGGCCCTGTAACAGATAATGCTCAATCAGTATATGAATTATCATTGATTGAAAATATTCCAAACGTAAGTGAAGACATTGAAAAAGAATATGGTTTCAAACCTGACTTTGAAAATGCTAAACAATACTTAGAAGAAAATGATGGTGCTGGTAACACATTCAAAGCAACTTCAAAACCTGTACTTATCGGTACTGCAGTTGTTGGTGCTACTACTATGATTTTCTCTCTAATCTTAGTAATCCAAAATACATTGGGTATTCAACCTGAAATGATTTTGAATATGTTAAATCCATACACATTACTAGGTTTCATTGCCGGTGGTGCTGTAATTTACTGGTTCTCAGGTGCTTCAATGCAAGCTGTTACAACTGGTGCATATTCAGCAGTTGAATATATCAGAAAACATATTAAACTTGATTCTGATGAACAATCTGCTAACATTTCAAACTCAAAAGAAGTTGTTAAGATTTGTACTCAATATGCTCAAAAAGGTATGTGGAACATCTTTATTGCATTGTTCTCATTCGCTTTAGCATTGGCATTCTTATCAGCTCCAATGGGTGAAAACTTACACCCAGTATCATTCTTCGTTAGCTACCTAATCGCAATTGCTGTATTTGGTTTATTCCAAGCAGTATTTATGGCTAACGCAGGCGGATGTTGGGATAACGCTAAGAAAATTGTAGAAGTTGATTTGGCTGAAAAAGGAACACCATTACATGACGCAACTGTTGTTGGTGATACTGTTGGTGACCCATTCAAAGATACTTCTTCTGTTGCAATGAACCCAATCATTAAATTTACTACATTGTTTGGTTTGTTAGCAATGGAAATTGCAATTGCTCCAGCATTTAATAAATACGCTATGATAGCAGGTCTTGTATTCTTGCTAATCGCAGTTGTATTTGTAATTCGTTCATTCTACGCAATGAGAATACCTTCTAAAAAAGAAGATTAATCTTGCGATTGAATAAATAAATTACAAGTGGCATAGTTTCAAAATGAAACTATGCCACTTTTTTAATTAAATGATAAAAAGTAAAAAAGAGTAATAGAAAAGGACTTGATTTATCAAGTCCTTTTCTATTGATTAGTTTTAATTAAATATTATCATTTGTTTTACATTCAGTAGTTTCAATTGGTTTAATTAAAACAACATATTTAATGTTTAATTGTAAGAAATCAAGGTGTTCAATTTTCCCATCTTTTTTATTGTAAGTGATGTAACAATCAGTTACTGCAATAAAGTTTTTGTTTGCACCATTTAATAAGTCAGATAAAAATCTTCTTGTAGAAAAACCAGGATTGTATAACCAGCCTTCTATTTCATAATCTTCTGTGAGAATTTGAACTCTTTCTTTGCGAGCAAGTTGTGTCATTACTTTAGCAAACCAATTCATAAAAAATTCCTATAAAACACCATATTGTATATTAATATTTTATCATATATTAATAAAAATAAAAAGATATATTAAATCTTTTCAAGAAATTTTTTTTATGTTATTATTGTAATTAAGGTAAAACCTTTGACAATTTAATTAATGGAGAAGTGGCCGAGTGGCTTAAGGCGGCACCCTGCTAAGGTGTTGTATGGAGTAATCTGTACCCAGGGTTCAAATCCCTGCTTCTCCGAATTTTAAAGGGTTTCAGTTTTATAACTGAAACCCTTTTTATATTTTTTATATGAGAATTACGACAGTTATCCAGTAGCATTGTTAATAAATTCAATTTATTAATTAGTATATGGAAAATTTAGTAAATAAACTTTTATTGGCAAATGGTTCAAATTTAATTTTACACTTTAATAAGTGGGCAGAAGAAAAAGCTTATCATGGTGTTGGTGATGCATATAAGAAAAAATGGATTGCTAATATTTTACCTTTCGAATTATTGAGTAAAAATTTAAAAACAATAATTGAAATGGTAATGACTTTATCAGAAGGTGAGATTTATAAAAGTTTTCCAGACAATATAGATACTCCAAATTATGGTGATAATTGGGGCAGAAATGCAAATTATATTGAGATTAATAATAGGGCAATTGCCTCAATGGAAAGAAATCTTTGCAGGGATGGAATATTAAGTGCTATAAAAATTTTGCCTGCTATTCCTCCAAGTGCAAAAAGTTGGGCAAATTGTATTATTTTATCTCAAATTTATCCAAATATTTTTGGAGATGGTTATAATAAACTTGCAAATGAAGAAAATTCTATTTATGGAATGAAGTTAAATGCAGGTTATAGTAAAAATATCGTAGCCGAAAAATTTTTGCAAAAAATTTCAGCAGATGAACAATTTAAGGCTTTTAATTATTTAGCGCATTTTAGAGGGTTAAAAACTGGTTTTAGAATGATTATTTCAGAAGATCAATTAAAAATTGCGCATGAAAATCAGGATGATGAAAATTTTCGTTGGACAAATCAAGAGCATGTAGAACTTTTTATAAATTCTTGTGTTAATTTAATTAATTTGGGTTTTGAAGCAATATTTTTTGATTCAGCAAAACATATTGGTGGTTATGATATGAATAATTATACAGGAGTTGGAGCATTGCCTGAATATTATCAAATGCAATATGTTTTAGATGAGATTCGTTCGCGTAGCAAAAATACTCATTTGAGTTTTATCGGAGAAAAAAGCTCAGAAGATTTTGAAAGATATAGATTAATGGGTTTAAATGCAGGAACAGCTTTTGTACCTGTTGATGATTTTTCAACGGTAAAATATTGGTCTGATAAACAAAAATATTTGCGAAATTTTGCCGCAGGTGTTGAAGTTTCTAATGATAATGATGAGGGTGGTAGAAGTTTTGAAGAGAGACTAAACCGTATAAATTCATGTTTGTTTGGGTTTACTTTGGCTTCAGATAAATTACCAAGTTTTATGCAAATGGAAGATTTATTTCCTTTACGATATGACACTAATACTCATCTTTTAATGATGGCAAATCCTTCGTATTCAACAGATGAAACTCCACAAAGTCATTGGGAAAATTTATTTACAAAAGAAGATGGACGAAATTATAATCATCAAGTTGGAGAAATATTTGCGCATGCTCTAAATTTATGAAAAACAAGAGATTTAGTAAGCGATTTTTGCTGCTGCTAATTTTATGTATTGTAATGAATTTAAGTTAGCAACTTTTTGGTTTGCGTTAAATGTTTTTACCCAAAGTTCTGCCGGTACATAGCAAACACTTTCATTTGTAAAAATTTGAGTTTTTGAAACTTCATTTTCTTTTTCTGTATTTTTTTTTTTAGAAATTTTTGTATAAATTGATTTAATACCGTTTGAATTTAGATTAAGCATTGTATTATTGATTTTAGTTTCCATAATTATCACCTCGTTGTTTTTACAGTTTTTATATTCCAAAGTAATAACATTTTTGCTTTCAAACTTAACATTTTGTTATAATATTGGTCTGAAATCAAGTAATAACAATGTTTTTGTTTTTATGCTTTTTAAAAAATTTATTATGAAAAGATTTTTATGATTTTAATTACAAAATCCTTGTAAAAGATTGTAAAGACATGTTAATTTCATGTTTTAATCATGTTAAAGTTTTGCTTTTTATTTGCCGATTAGTGATAATGAAGTGAATGTGTATAAAAAAAGGAGCATTTTATGTTAAGTAGCATAGGATGGAATCAATTAACAGCAGCACAACAACAAAAAATACCAGCAGAATATCAAAATAAAGATATTCCGATATCTGTTATTGAAGATTCCGGTATAGAATTGTCAGCTACTCAAAAATCCATATTTAATGAAACTTCGGTTCAAAAGGATGTAACTACGTATAAAGTTACTGATTATGAAACAGAACCAAGAGATACTTCTTCTTTTTGGAATAAAGCGGCAGAAATCGGCAAAAAAGTATTAGTTGGCAGTGGTGTCGGTATCGCAGCAGGATTGGTGGCATCGTTGGCATTTCCTGTATGGGGTGCAGTTACATGTGGTATTTTAGCAGGTGTAGGTGCTTATATGTTTGCTTCAAAAAAAGCTAGAGAAGCAAAACAAAAAGCACAACAAAGTGTACCTCAATATCAAGCACCTATAAATAAACCGGAACAAAAAGTTGCGGATACTCCAAAAGAAGAAGAGAAACCGATTGAAACAAAAAAAGCAGAAGAACCTGTTGAAAAAGAAAAACCAAAACCAACTCCGAAAGCAGAAAAACCAGTAGAAGAAAAGAAACCGGCAGAAACTCCAAAAGAGGAAAAACCTGTTGAAACAAAAAAAGCAGAAGAACCTGCACAACAAGAAACTGTTGTAGAAAAAACTGTAATTGAACCTTTAAATTATACACCAGAACAAGCAGAAGAATTATCAAGACAATCTTCTAATGCTTTTAAAGATAGATATCAAATTGAGAAAGCTCAAAAACTTTCTGTTTCAGAATTAACTCCAGAATTAAGAGAAATTCGTATTGAACATCCAAGATCAGGTTCTAAGTTATCAATTTTACAAGCTGAATTAAAAACAGTAGAAGAATTAGAAGCAAAAAATGTAGGAGCTTCTGGATATTTACCTTCAGCTTCAAAAATAAAAGCACAAATTGAAGAAATAATGAATGCTGATAAAAAAGAAAAAGAATTAAAAGAAAGAATCAGTGAATTAGAAACTGAAGTAAATAGTTATGGAGAAACAAAATGGTATAATTTCACTAAAAATTCTAAAAAACGTGAATTAGAAAATTTAAAAAATGAATTAGAAAATTTGTATTAATCAAATATTTAAAAAAAATAAATCCCGATTTAATATTAAATCGGGATTTTATATTTAAACATTACGTTTTCTTTGTATAAGTACGAAATTTTTATCCATAAAATTGTTAGAATACAAATAATTAGTTTGATCTAATTTATTTGCGTAATCTGTTACTTTATCTTTAACAAGTAAACTTGTTCCTATATCTTTTAGTAAATGGTCATTGATAATTTGTCTGCAATATGTTTTTTGGTAATGTCTGCCTTGTACTTTAAAATCAATAACGCCGATATCCATTAAATTTCTGATAAGTTCTTCTGTGTGCATTATAGATTGAGTTCTGCAAAAATCTGCAGAACCATGTTCTCTTGTATACATTTCAACTGCACATTTAATTTTTGTATTTATTTCGCTATTTATATTTTCGCTTTTTGAAATTACGCTATAACAATATCCTGGACAATTTTTTCTACAAGTTTGGTTAACCAAGACTTCTATTCTTGAAATATCACTTATTTTATCTTTATGTTCTAGTAAATCTATAGAAAAATCAGGTCTTACAACAACTCTATCGTATCTATCTAATCTTTCGTTATAAAAATCTATTTCTTTTTGTACGTCTTTTGCAAGTTCTGGTAATGCCATTGGTTGAATAACTGATGAAACACATTTAGCTTCAGGATAACGACTTTTGATATGATAAAATAATTTGTCAGATACAATGATAAATTGACAATTATTTTCTACTCCAACGTCTAATAACCAGTTGCAGTATTCGTTTTCTAAAACTTCTTGATTGATAATTTTATTACTAAAAGTAAAAGCAGGAGTTAAACCTCTTTTAGTTAGTTCTTTTATGACTTTAACGATAATGTCTTTATCTTGTAGTTTTATAGTTGCGTTTCTTCCACCACTCCATTGAGAACTTACCATTCCATATACGTATTTTATTGGGTTTGGAACGTTTAAACTTTCTAATACATCTGCGTATGCAATTGCAAAAGAATCGTCAAAAAATAATGTTGGCACTGACCATTGAATATTTTCGTATTTTAAAACAGACATTTTATAAGACTCCTTTGCTGAAAAGTGAATTAGCAACATCTCTACATAATAATTGAGTATTTCCGTTAGAAATATAAGTATATTGAATTAAAGATGAGAAAAATCTTAAAGGAATACTGCAATATTCTTCTTTGAATGTTAAATGTTTTATGCCTACATTATTTACAAGATTATCAACTTCTTCTGTTTCAAGTAAAGTTGAATTTTTAATAATTTTATTTAATGATAAAGAATTTTTTGAGCATTCAAAAATTTTATGTTTTTTATAATTTGATTTAGTAAGTTCGCAAAGAACTTTTTGATGATTTTTTTCGTTTGGACAATCAATAATGCAATTATTATTGATAATTACTTCAAATTTAGAAACATCATTATATTTTTCAATATCATTTAGGAATGTTGTTTTTACATAACTTGGAGAAAGAATAACTCTATCAAATTTTTTAAGTAATTCGTTATAGTATTTTGCTTCTTTACCTTTTTTTAGTTCAAAAACAGATTTTATTTCTGATGCAACACATTTTATGTTTGGGTGTGTTTTTTTTATGTATTTAAAAAGTTTATCAGAAGATAATATTACTTCTCCATTTTGATTTTCAATCAAATCTAAAAGATAATTACAAATTTCGTCTTTCAATTTTGAATTTGGAATATCATAACAAGAAAAATTTAAAACAGGACAAATGTTTTTGGCTTTAATGTAGTTAAAATATTGTTCTAATTCTTTTTTGGAATATTTTAGGTTTAAAAAACAAGCACTCCAAGGGTTGTCAATTTGTCCATATATTTTTTTTATGGGGTTTTCGACTTCGTAATTTTGAAAAACGTGAAAATATAAATCCAATAATTCAGGATTTATAAATAAAAATGGTAAATTCCAACTAACATTTTTATATCTGATTTGTGGCATAATTTTCCCATAAAAATTATAATTAACATTATTTTGCCTTAAAAAAAATGTGTTGTCAAAATTCGTTTTAAGTTGTTTTATAATTTGACATAAATATTCAAGCAAGTTAAAATATTATTGAACTTTACTAGTTTTTGGAGTTATAAAATGGCTAAAAAAGTTGAATTGACCAAAGAAGAAATTTTTAAACAGGGATATAAAGAAGTTCAAGAATTTTTGAAAGATAAAACAACTCTTTATGATTATGTAGAAGATAAAATTAAAAATTACTCTGATTTAAAAGCACTAACAGATAAATATCATAATTTAGATTTAACTTATGAAGAGTTAAATACTAGAATCAAAAATATTGCAGCTGCATTGCAATATTTGGGTATTCAAAAAGGTGATAAAATTTCTATTTTTTCAGAAAATAATGGTTTTCATTTTCAAGTTTGCCATGGTATTTTGAGAACAGGTGCCGCTGCTGTTTTGAGAGGGTCAAATGCGCCTTCTGAAGAACAAAATTTTATTTTACAACACAGTAATTCTAAAGGTCTTTTTATTTATGACTATAAAACATTGCAAAAATTGAAAGATAATTTGAATTATGATTTGATTAAATTTGTTGTTGTAATGACAGAAAAAGGTGAACCAGTTGAAGGTTTAAATTGCCCTTTGTATAAATTAGAAGACTTTATAGAAATGGGAAAAGATAAAGAAGCTGTCCATGTAGATGGAGTATTAGATGATGATGCTATTATTTTATATACATCAGGTACTACTGGTTTTCCAAAAGGTGTAATTTTATCGCATAAAAATTTCTTAATGCAAATGCCAACAATTATTACTGGTATTGCTGTTCAAAAGGGAGATAAAACTCTTGAAGTTCTTCCAGTTTGGCATTCTTATGAATTTATTGCACAACAATTATATTTCTCAGTTGGTTGTCATGTGAATTTCACAAATCTACAAAATTTGAAAAATGATTTGAAAAAAGAAAATATTGATTATTTGATGTCTGTTCCAAGAATTTGGGAAGCTATCAGATTAGGTATTTATCAAAAATTGAAACAAACGTCAAAATTGACTTACTATTTGTTTGATTTTGCTGTAAAAACAAGTATTTCATATAAAATTCACAAAATGTATAGTGAAAGAAGAATTACAAATAAAAAGAAATATCATAGATTTGTAAGAATGTATCATAAAATAGTTCGTTCATTTATAAAACCATTGCATGTTCTGTTTACACGAACTTTGTATAAGAAAATTAAATCTATTATTGGTTTAACATTTAAAGCATCTGTTTCTGGTGGTGGTGCATTATCATTGAAGGATGAATTGTTTTATGATGCAATAGGTGTAAATTTAAGAATAGGTTATGGACTTACAGAAACAGCTCCGGTATTAACTTTGAGATGTGTATATGACAAAAATTATTTGGCATCTGCAGGAAAACCTATAAAAGGTACAGAAATAAAAATTGTTGATCCTGAAACAAAACAAGAACTTGGAATTTTCCAAAGAGGTCTTGTAATGGTTAGAGGCGCTCAAGTGATGAAAGGTTATTTGAACGATGAAGAAGCAACAAAGAAAGTTATTTCTGAAGATGGTTGGTTTAATACAGGTGATTTAGGCTGGCTAACAGGTGATAATAATCTTGTTTTAGTAGGTAGAGAAAAAGAAACAATTGTTTTGGCTAATGGTGAAAACGTTGAACCCGTACCTATCGAAGAAGCTTGTATGGGTAGTCCTTATATTGATCAAATTGTGTTAGTAGGACAAGACGAAAATTCAATAGGCGCACTTGTTGTTCCTTCTCAAGAAGCGTTGGAAAAATGCGGAATGTTAGCGAAAGATTTGCGTTCTGGTAAAACTCTTTCTATTAAAAATCCAGATTTAAGACAATTGATTAAGAAAGAATTAAATTCATATATTAAAAATAAACCAAACTTAAAACCATTCGAAAAAATCAAACAATTTGAAGTTTTAAAAGACAAATTCAGTATTGATAATGGTATGTTAAGTCAAACCGCAAAAATTAAAAGAAATAATGTATTTGATAAATATAGAGAAATTATTTCAAATATGTTCTCAGATAAATAAAAAGGGGAGAGATTATGAATAGTTACGTACAAAGTGTATTGGAAAATACAAAAAAGAAAAATCCAAACGAACCTGAATATATTCAAGCCGTTGAAGAAGTTTTAACTTCAATTGAAAGAGTTGTTGAAAAACATAAAGAATTTGAACAATTATCAATTTTGGAAAGAATGGTTGAACCAGAAAGAATTATTACTTTCCGTGTTGCTTGGGTTGATGACAATGGTAAAACTCAAGTAAATAGAGCTTTCAGAGTTCAATATAGTTCTTTAATTGGACCATACAAAGGTGGTATAAGACTTCACCCATCTGTAAACCAAAGTATTATGAAATTTTTAGGATTTGAACAAATTTTCAAAAATGCTTTAACTGGTTTGCCAATTGGTGGTGGCAAAGGTGGTTCTGATTTCGATCCAAAAGGAAAATCAGATAGAGAAATAATGGCATTTTGTCAAAGTTTTATGACAGAACTTCAACGTCACATTGGTCAAGATGTAGATGTTCCAGCAGGTGATATCGGAACAGGCGCAAGAGAAATTGGTTATATGTTTGGTCAATACAAACGTATTAGAAATGCTTATGAAGGTGGAGTTTTGACAGGTAAAGGACTTTCTTATGGCGGTTCTTTAGCAAGAAAAGAAGCTACTGGTTTTGGTTTATCATATTTCACAAGAG